>JAPZAS010000020.1 GCA_027460525.1 Candidatus Methanoperedens sp. | reverse complement strand
AACCTGAAAGAGGCTGTTGAATTATATCTTGAGAATGCCAAAGCTCTGGGAATTTTAAATGATTTTGCTGCATCCTTACATTCGCCAAATAAATTCACTTCTACTATTGGTGTGGCAGTGTGAGCAAACTTCCTTCTGTTTCATCAAATAAGATTATAAAACGTCTCCTTAAAGCCGATTTGAATTGTAAGTAGTATATTTTCAAATTTCTTAGGATTTTGATTAGTCTTATCATTTAAACATTCGGCCAGAACTGTAATAATGTCTTTGAAATTATTGGATGGAATCTTCCCTTAAATTTTCATTTTTGAATAAATTAAATCAAAATCTCGTTTATCAATTTTAAATAATCCAAACTTGAACATATAACCCCATGATTTCTTATTTTTAATAAAATTTAAATTCTCAATTAAAGGTTCAATTTTAACTTCATTGCAATCCTCGTATTGAGCATTTATTCGATATGGTTTAAAATCATCACTTAATTCTACTTGATATATTTTATCATCAATGATTGAGGCAATAGCGGTAAATGATTTAAGGGGTTCTCCATTTTCCAGGGATGTTTTGGGTGAATAAAATATTATTCGATCACCTTTTTTTAAGCGTTTTAAAGGTGCTGGTTTTCCATGACCTGATTGCACAAACCCATTTTGTTTGCCCAGCATCACATGTTCTTTTGAAATCGTATTTATCCAGAATTTCTGATTTTCCATAGGACTAATCCCCTTTTTCAGCTAATTCAATTAACTTTTCGACAGCATTGATCGTGTTGTTAAAGTAGTTGTTGTAGATGGTGTTATTGCTGGAAGAGGTTAGTTCGATGCCGTAGTTGTTGTTTGAGACATTGTTATTGGTCAGGTTATTGTTGTTGGAACCGGATATAAGGATGCCGTAAGTGTTGTTCGAGATACTGTTGCTGCTCAGGTTGTTGCCGCTGGATGAGTCCATAAAGATTCCCGATGTTTGGGCACCAGGCAAAATGGGGAAAAAAGAGTTCGAGAAGTTTGAGATGTTGTTCCCGATGAGTGTGTTGTTGTTAGAAGAATAGAGCAAGATTCCAGAGATTATCATCGTCGTATTGGGGGGTTGGATGCTACTAACAGAGACATTGTTTCCTGAGAGCATATTGTTGTTGGACTGTAAGAGGGAGATTATGTCAAAGGAGTTTGCATCGTTATTATTCAGCGTGTTGCTGTTGGAATATATAAGGGAAATCCCACCGATGCTTGCATTGTTTCCACTCAAGTAGTTGCTCTTGGAAGTGGAAAGGGAAATCCCACCGAAGCTTGCATTGTTTCCACTCAAATTGTTGCTGTTGGAAGAGGAGATTGAGATACCACCAATGCTTGCATCGTTATTATTCAGCGTGTTGCTATTGGAAGAGATAAGGGAAATCCCACCGATGCTTGCATTGTTTCCACTCAGCGTATTGTTGCTGGAAAAGTCTACTTCGATGCCTTTGAAACTGTTAGAGACATTATTACCGTTCAGCGTGATGTTGCTTGAAGCGACGATTGCGATTCCGGTATTGATGTTTAAGCTTGCATTGTTATTAGTTATGCTCCCGTTTGCCGTATTACTGTAGTAGATGCCATAATCCCAGTGTGTTGCTGTCAGATTTGTTATAGTTACATTTGTTAGCGCAATTGAGAAGTTAGAAACGAACACTCCTTTAGTGTTAATTCCCCCTATTCCATCTATCGTATAACCCGCGCCGTCAAAAACAACATTACTTGATATTATATCAATGCAGCTCGGAGCACCGCTGTTAATTATGCTCGTGTTGAGCACGTATTCGCCTGGTGAGGATATCGTGGTACATGAGCTAATAATATTTTGCGCATTCGCTCCCCCCGCCAGCGATAATACCAGAGTGGTAATTCCAATCGCTATTCTGAGGACATGCCTTCTGTAAATTTTATCCCGGACCATTTTCTCCCCTATTCAAAGCTGGATGATAGCATCCTCTTAGATGCATTTTCTGAGTAACCCAACCCTACTATTTTAGTATCATCCCCACAAACTATTAATAACTTACGGTTTTTATTGCTGGCGCTCTCGCTCTAGCCTAAGAGGTCGTCAAGTATGCTTGATGTAGTCACTCGGCAATTAAACTCCCTGGGTTTAGGGTATTCGAGGCTATAAAATTTATTTTATGTAGAACTTTGAGCACGTCTATTTCTCCAGACGCTCCTCTTTATAGTTTTATCCGTGCCCCTATTTTGGCATCCCGGCCATGATGCTCAGGGATTTGCTGTTCTATCGGTTTTCTGGAATTCTGTTTTTCTTTTCAGGCGCATGTTAGGTATTTAAAAACAGGAAAGAGTTCAACCAAAAATTTAATAACAAGAATTACCCTTCAATAAGTATGAAAAGTATGGAAAAATTAAATGTTACAGCTATAATCTGGCAGGAAGATAATGTTTATGTTTCAAAATGCCCTGAACTTGAAGTTGCCAGTGTGGGTGACACGCCGGAAGAAGCTCTTCTTAACCTGAAAGAGGCTGTTGAATTATATCTTGAGAATGCCAAAGCTCTGGGAATTTTAAATGATTTTGCTGCATCCTTACATTCGCCAAATAAATTCACTTCTACTATTGGTGTGGCAGTGTGAGCAAACTTCCTTCTGTTTCATCAAATAAGATTATAAAACGTCTCCTTAAAGCAGGGTTTGATTATGCGCCCATTAAGGGTAAAGGCAGTCATATCGCTTTGGTCAGAGTAGGGAATCATGGAGAAAAGTAACATCCCGGAGCGGATGCTCATGGTTTAGACATCTTATCAGTTTTTGGGCTTTTGCTTTTCTTTTCAGGCGCAGGATTTCCTTCAAAAAACAGTTTTTATTTATTTCCTCTGTATTTTGAATACAGTTCAGTAAATTCCTCTAAACTCATTTCCAGATCTTCCCGTATTATCTTGCGCAAAAGCCCTTTAGGGATATCCTTATTTCCATGCACAGGAACGCTGGTCGCCCTTCCGTCTTCTGATTTCAATCTTGAATGAGAACCTTTAGTTCTGGTAACTTGAAAGCCTAAATATTCTAAGAACTTTATAAGTTCTTTGCCTTTGAATACAGGAAGTTTAGGCATTCTGAGCAACTTCCAGTTCTCTAAACCCTACAAATTTATTTAACTCTTCGACCTTGGTCTCTTCGAGGCACATCTCTATGACTTCTTTTATGTTCTCCAGTGCCTCGTCTATAGTTTCACCGTAGGAATGGCAACCTTTGAATACAGGGCAACTTACTATGTAATAACCATCTTCGTCCATTTCAATTATAATTGGCAGATGTAATTTTTCCATGTCTGTTACTTCCTGTTAGATAGATAGGGTTTCAAATATTAAGATATTGCGCCCATTTTTTATTTATAGTTAAAAAGTTACGAACGACCGGAATGAATTCCGATGCATCAGGGCGCTGATGCTCGAGGGTTTGGCATCTCTGGCGGTTTGCTGGAATTCTGTGTTTTTAATCAGGCGCAGGTTAGTAAATAAAAAGGATACCTTTTATACAGAATAAACCTTAGGTTGTTTATCTCATCGGTGGTGATAATACGGCTTGGATTGAAAAAGAAAAACAAGAAAAATCTGAATTATCTAATGAAATAGGGAAAACTCAAGAATCTACCGATAAAACTGGAGAATTAAAAAAAGAGAGGACTGAAATAATCTCAAAAATCAAAGATCTTGAAAAAAATTATTCTTCTGGAGACCTACTTGATGAAGAATATGAAGAACTTAGGAAACCGCTTGTTGACAAGGTCAAAAAGCTCGATGAAGAGCTAAAAATATTTAGGGGGAAAGAATCAGAAGATGTAACTCCTATTAGATCTTCGATAGAAATAGAGGGTAAGCGGACACAAGACCAGCAATATTCAAATGCTCAAGCTCTTTGGAAACTGACTCTTCTATTGATTTTTACTTTTACTATATATTCATGGTATTGGTTTTATCGTAATTGGAAGCACTTAAAAATTCACAGAAATTTGGATATAAGCCCTGGTTGGAGGACTGTGGGATTATTTGTACCTATAGTTGCTATTTTCCTAATTTATGAGCAATTAAAAGATATTAGAGACTTTGCTTTACAAGCTGGATGTAAAGCTTATTCGTCCCCAGGAAGTATTACATTTGGCTTCATATTCGTGTATATTGTTTCGTTTGCAGTTGTGAGATCCGAGAATTTAGCTGGTTTATTTTTTCTTGTAAATTTATTATATATTCCATTGCTGGTATTTGTCCAAAAAACGTTAAATGATTATTGGAAAAAAGAACAACTTGGACTTGAAATGAGAATAGGTTTATCAGGTGGAGAGATTGCTTTATTATTGACGGGTGTAATTTTATGGACTCTGTATTTGTTTTAGCTAATTCCTTATCTTTCAGTGCTGTCACCTGAGACCAGGTGATTTCTTTTTGGATACTAACAGACTTCACAAAATATCTGTATAGTCCCGAAACCTTTGGCTTTATATCCCCATCTTCCTGGCATGGGAAAACGAAATAAGGTGATAAAATTAACCAAGAAAAAGATAAGTTACATTATTCGTGCCAAAACGAGAAATGACAGTAACAAAAACATTGCAGTGGACATGAAAATATGTAAATCCACTGTAAAGAGAGTATGGTCACATTGGTTAAAACACCATGAACCGATACCATTAAAGAAATTTGGCAGGAAAAAGCAAGTGACTGATGTGAAATCTATGGAGTTAATTATTCAAGATTTAAAACACAAAAGACACATTCCTCAAAATACACACTAAAGCTGTTCATTCCAAATATTTAAATATCATAAACACAATTATTTCTGTGTGCGTAAACCTTCTGAGATAGTAGGTATCATAGTTTTTGTGGTTATTATTATAGCCTTAATTTATAATTTTTATGGTATCTTAAATTATCTTTGGGAAAATAATTTACCTATTTTTGTAGCTTTTATTATTTTCATACTATTAAGTTTATTCTCCAAAGAAAAATAAGGCTGAAGGTTTTAAGTTTTAGGAGTTTGTTTAGGCATCTTTCTTGACCATGAGAACATGAGAACGAACTCATGAGAGCAGGTAAACTGCTACCGCGTTAAAGCGCAGCAGCCTTTCGATATTTCAACGTTAAATGGATGCCTCAGAGGCATACTCTTCTAACCACTATGGGATAAACTGTCCTGAAGGGGCTATCCTGATACGTCGTTCTGCGCGTTTTGCTATCTTTTTGGCGCTGTCAAAAAGTAGGTTGAGTGATGCAACGGCGATACGTTGCCCTTGCGGAGCGTGCTTTTGATGAATGAAAACACAATTAACCGCGACTGTCTGAGCACCCACTGGAGCGCAGGACTGTCGCCCAGCCACCCACACTAAGGACGCCGTCCGCCCGCAGGCAGATTCGGGCTTGTCCTGCACCCTGTGGGGGGCGTGCTGAGGGTGGCGCACGTCTTGGCACATATAGAATAATTGACCGTCGGCATTAATTCAACGGGAATTTAGGAAAAATATCATAATGATTAGCATTATGATAATCTTTAAATAAGAGTATTGTATATACAATATGCTAATGAAGAACCCTATATTGTCTAATATAAAAAATGATAACGTTGGTATAATCTTAACTGGTATGATTGGTGGTGGACTATTGGGTTTTGCTTTGGATGGTTTTATTGCTATTATTATAGGTTGTATTTTTGGTACAATTATAGCAATGCTTTATATTTTAGAAGAACGGAGGGAGATAGTTACCAAATCATGAGTTCAGCTCAATCAAGGTTGTAGAAGTAGGGGACAGACTTGGTTTAATAATTAAAAAAATGATTATATTAGTTATGCTAATCATATGGTCATAAGAGTTATGGATGTGTTCATAGAACATTCATGAATAATGCAAATTAATTTAATAACGACAAGTTCCTTGATTGGAATTTGTTTCACTATAATATACATATATAAAAATAAAAAAACAATATCCCTTCCAACTCTATTATTGTTATCTTTTCTCTCCCCGTACCTCTTAACTTTCGGGTCTTTGATTCTTTTATCAGGGATTTTTTGTGATGCAACCCATTTTTTCAGCGATATTCTTGGAATTCCTCATGAATTTTACGACCTTTTAACAATTAGACAGGTCATGGTAATAGCGGGTCTTGCTTTAGTCTGGCTCGCCAGTTCGCAAATTCTCAAAATGTTTGCTAGGAAACCGAAAAGAAAGAAATAAAAGGTCAACTCGTAGCTAAAGATTATAGTTATAGTGCAGCTTTAGCATGAATATCTGTAGCCGAAGTAACAATCTAATCCGACAAAGTAAAGTTAAAGCGTAATATATTGTATCCGGATATACCTACCAACATGGTTTGATAAGGAGTTTAGGTATAAAAGTAACTACAATCAACCATAACCCCGTACTTGAATGATATTGGGGCTCGCTATCGTTTTTTGCCTATAAACCTTCCTCACCCAGCAGCGCAGTTCTGCGATAAATGCATTTCTCCACCGCATCCCTGCCCGACAGAGCCAAGATCAATGATTCCATAATTACAGATTCCCGCGCAATCGTTCAGCGTGCAGTATTCTTTTTATTGCAAGCTGGTATGCCGACCTTCTCATTCTGCAATTTTTTTCATCGCAATGCGAGTAAACATCATTGAAGGCGGTAATCATGATTTTTTTGAGCCTTTCCAGAACCTTATCCTCCTCCCAGTAATCGTTATTGAGGTTCTGGCTCCATTCAAAATAGCTCACAACAACGCCCCCTGCATTGGCAAGCACATCGGGTATGAGCATTATGTTCTTCTCGAAGAATATATCGTCAGCCTCTTTTGTTGTCGGGGCGTTGGCAAGCTCCAGCACCATTTTCGCCTTTACATCCTGCGCATTGCTTTTATTGAGCTGGTCTGAAAGCGCTGCAGGAACCAGGATATCGCACCCGCAGGTCAGAAGTTCCTCGTTGGTTATGTTTTTGCTTCCCTCGAAATCCACAACACTCTCAGTTTCAGCCTTGTGCTTCATCACAGCCTGGATATCAAGACCGTCTTTATTTATTATCCCGCCTTTTGAATCACTTACCGCGATCACCTTATACCCTTTTTCATACAGTATGCGGGCTGCGTTCTCCCCAACGTTCCCGAACCCCTGGATAGCGATACTCACCTCGAATTTATCCATATCCATTCTCCTCATCGCTTCCTCGAGGATATAGATTCCGCCAAGGGATGTTGAATAGCTTCGTGCCTTGCTGCCTCCCAGTTCGATGGGTTTCCCCGTGACCACCGCAGGTATATGAACTCCATTTATCCGCTCGTATTCATCGAGTATCCACACCATGATTTTCTCATCGGTATAAACATCGGGCGCCGGGATATCCTTGAAAGGTCCGATGTGGCTTGCTATGGCGCGGATATAACCCCTGGTGACCTGTTCAAGCTCGTTCCTGCTGAGTTCCTTTGGGTTTACCACAACGCCGCCTTTTGATCCCCCGAAGGGTATGTTTACAACCGCGCATTTAAGCGCCATCAGAAAGGAAAGATCCTTGACATGGTCGAGCGTCAATTCGGGGTGGAATCTTATACCCCCTTTGGCAGGACCGCGGGCATCGTTGTACTGCACCCTGTGCCCCACGAACATTTTTATTTTTCCCGAGTCCATCCTCACAGGGAAATGGACTGTAAAAGAACGCCTCGGCATGTCCAGCAAATCCAGTTCTTCTTCCGAAAGACCAAGATCGGAATATATACCTCCCATTTCACTTATAGCCAGTTTACAGAGATTCCGGTCATCGGCGTGTAATCTTTCATGATTTTTAATTTCCACGAATTCCAGCCTCCTCTATATTATTATGTTCTCTTGGAGTTTAAGTAGCTTTTCATTTATCTGCAGCATCGGAAGATGGGTACGTGATTTTCATCCCATTCACCTTTGCAAACTGCGTAATCTTGTGGGGTGAGCGGTTTAAGCCCAGAATGTGCTCAACCCTGATACCACGAACCAGGAGCGCGTCTGCAATCAAAGAGCGATGACAGCGCCATGGAACAGCTTCGGCGCACAGCAATGCAACCTGAACCGATGCTGCAATACGCATCAACTCCTGCAAGTTTGTCTCAAATTCCTGTGTCTGCATGTAGTCGGCAAAACCTCTGAAAGACATGTTGCGCCAGCCCATATTTGGTGAATCTTTTCGCGGGCGGCGAAGCCCACCCAATCCGGGCATGTGCATGTAGCCTATGCCCGCGGCCCTCAGGTTATCAGGCAGGGTTTCGATGTTGAATTGGGGATTGTGCCTTGAGCGCGGAACTGTGCGTATGTCTACAACCATTGCTACGGAATGCGCTTTCAACAGGCTGATAAAATCATCCAGCGTGCGCGTGGAATGTCCGATGGTGAATACAAGAGATGATTTTTCATAAACGTTGTCCATAGACGCCTTTTATTGCTGTTTTTGCTCAGGAAGTTTTCATGAGCTTTAAACGATTTAACAGCTCTGGAATACTGGTGCAAAGAATTGCAGACCTCTCGATCATCAGGTTTACAACGCCCTCAATACCCAGCGTCCGGAAATCTGTCCTCAGCCCGATTACGGGTTTATTTTTTGCAAAGGCATAGCCGATTTCCCATGCAGTGCCGGAATCAACATCCGTACCGTCAATCACAGCCACAATTATATCCGAGCCTTCGATTGCAGCCAGGTTTTTATTAAAAATGATCTTCTGCCTGTTCTCAGCCCTGACATTGTTCGAATCCTCCTGCGGCAGAAAAACCGCAAAGCCCGCGTACTTTATCTCATCCCTGAGTTTGCGGTTAAAATCATGCTCGGCTTCCGAAAAAAGCGGTGCTGCGAGATAAACGGTTCTCATACAGGTAGGATTGGCTTACTTAGCAAATAAGTTTTCTTAGGCATTTGATGAACGCAAAGATTCTCGCCCTTTTTAGACGGTTCATCAAACATGACAGCATTCGTTAGTCTTAAATCATGCTGGTACAATGGGTTAGGCGTGAGCCAGACCGATGTGATTTTAGTTACCATTTTATGCCTCCAGTTTCAATCCTTGTTTTAGTGGATGTGCCTCTTGAATTATTTGGGGAGTGCTTGGATAAGTTGTAGTCGCTAGTTTCAATCCTTGTTTTAGTGGATGTGCCTCTTGAATTTATATTTTTTATGCCCTGTAAAATCTGATAATGAAGTTTCAATCCTTGTTTTAGTGGATGTGCTTCTTGAATAACCTTGGCGGCCAGACTTTGTCCGAGGATGGTATGTTTCAATCCTTGTTTTAGTGGATGTGCTTCTTGAATTTTACAGTATATAGCGATGCCTGCACCGGTGCGGGAATTGTTTCAATCCTTGTTTTAGTGGATGTGCTTCTTGAATGAATTGTTAAGGGAAGGGCACACTGCCGTAGAATATGGTTTCAATCCTTGTTTTAGTGGATGTGCTTCTTGAATGAACTGGAACAGCGACCGGTTGTTATCGAGGCATGGTTTCAATCCTTGTTTTAGTGGATGTGCTTCTTGAATATGCTGCAACATGGGGCATAGTCCACAGATATCATAGTTTCAATCCTTGTTTTAGTGGATGTGCTTCTTGAATTCGATGTTTGCTGACAATGATGATGCATTGTTCGTGCTGTTTCAATCCTTGTTTTAGTGGATGTGCTTCTTGAATAGTCTTACGATATATCCCGCCCTCATTATCGAGCTCCGTTTCAATCCTTGTTTTAGTGGATGTGCTTCTTGAATAAACCGATCCGTTTCCATAACGGTAATCAGTAATCAGTTTCAATCCTTGTTTTAGTGGATGTGCTTCTTGAATACGAAACAGGAACAGCCAGCAAGATATTATTGTCAAAGTTTCAATCCTTGTTTTAGTGGATGTGCTTCTTGAATAACACAACGACAAACCACAATCGGAACAGGAGGTTGTTTCAATCCTTGTTTTAGTGGATGTGCTTCTTGAATATCGCTGATCTTGAGGGTTTGAACTACCATGGTGAGTTTCAATCCTTGTTTTAGTGGATGTGCTTCTTGAATACTTCCAACTGCAGCGGATATTGCAGCCATCCCGCCTGGTTTCAATCCTTGTTTTAGTGGATGTGCTTCTTGAATTTGAAATTACAATTCCGATTATTTTAGTTTTCATATGTTTCAATCCTTGTTTTAGTGGATGTGCTTCTTGAATGATGGTGAATAGGCTGGAGTTGAAATGTTGGTTTGTTCCGGTTTCAATCCTTGTTTTAGTGGATGTGCTTCTTGAATCAATGTCCTGGATTCGCTTCTGCTCTGTTTCGATATGTTTCAATCCTTGTTTTAGTGGATGTGCTTCTTGAATTTCTGCATCTCTTACCGTGAGCTTCACATGCCCTTGTTTCAATCCTTGTTTTAGTGGATGTGCTTCTTGAATCCTACTGATTTATTGATAAATGATAAAGCACTTCCATGTTTCAATCCTTGTTTTAGTGGATGTGCTTCTTGAATTAGAACCTTTTTCTATAGAAAAAGGAGGTACTATAGTTTCAATCCTTGTTTTAGTGGATGTGCTTCTTGAATCCTGTAGGTTTTCCCGTTCATTTCCTGCATTGCAGGTTTCAATCCTTGTTTTAGTGGATGTGCTTCTTGAATATATCCTTACCGCATTTTTTGTAAGATGCCATACCTATGTTTCAATCCTTGTTTTAGTGGATGTGCTTCTTGAATAAGACTTGGCAAATCCCCTACATTCGACTGGGATAGTTTCAATCCTTGTTTTAGTGGATGTGCTTCTTGAATAGCACGAATTTTCGGCTAATTAGGGGAAAATATGCTCTATAATAACTTAGATTTTGTGCTCAAAATTCTTGGTATAAAATTATAGATTGGTTTATAAGAATAAGAAAATCAGGTGCAGATGTTACTGTAACAGCAGTCAATGCACTTATTCTTATATTTGGACTTACCCGGATAAAAGCCTTTGTCAATGATTTCAAGGATTTCATCAACGATTTCAATTCCTTTTTTAAAATCCTTTTCCGTAAAATCCACCTCTTCGATGTGGTTATTGCTTCGTGTAAAACAGATAAATCCTCTTCTTACATCAATGTTGTAATTCTCTTTAATCATGATGGCATGCAGCACTAGTTGGAATTTGTGGGTTTTGAAAATAGTATCCTTGAACTCAGCAAATTTATATTCAAAAGGCGCTGCAGTCCCGTCATCAAGGAACAGAATCTCGTCCACAATCCCTTTAATGTGGTTCTTTTTTGAAGCAATGAATACGTTCAGTTCTTTTTTCACAACTCCGAGTTTCTTTCGCAGGTACTCCGTATTCGTTATCCGTTTTTCCTCATGGACTTCCCTTCCCTTCAAAACCTTGAACCTCGATTCCTCATGCTGCGGGATATCCAGGCAGTGCATAAAATAAATGAAACGCGGGCAGAAAAGGTACTCAAGCACATCAGAAATGGTGATAATCGTATCTCCGGCAGTCATAATCTATTTTCTTCAAAAGAATTTTGTCAATACCTCATCACTCACAAGCTCTTTGTCAAAAGCCTGACCGAGGAGCTTTACTTTCCTGAACGATTCGTCATCCATCGGAAAAACATATACAGAATCAACATCGAGGTCGATTTCTTCCTCGCATTCCAGGGCGAGAGAATCCCTATCGTTTGCATTAAGAGTACCAAGAAAAACGCTCTTTTGCACCCGGTACAGCCCTTTGTCAAGGCAGATGCGTGCGACGTTCTTGCGCGTGGTGTTATCTGCAATATCGTAAACCACCCAAACCATTGTCATTTAAGCTCCTCCTATTTTATCAAACTGTTCGCTATGCTGTGGCATTCCATCTGGATCGTGTTCCTGACTTTGACATTGCGCCCATTGTATTCGATTTCTTTGTCAAGGGTTTCATTGACCGCTGAGATCAATACCGCTTTACCATCCTTATTCATGTATAAGCCGCCGGGGATTTTGTCGAATAAGCCCTCATGCACCTGTTTTTTTGAAAAAAGGTTTATAACCGTCCTGTCGATATGTATCCTGAAAATCTCAATAAGGTCGAAAACAAAGGATTTCTTGTTATAATTATCGGTGTGCAGGAAGCCCATATATGGGTCAAGTCCTGCGATGATGCATGCTTTTTCGACCTGTGAATACAGAACCCCGTAACCGTAGTTGAGGAGGCAGTTGAAAGCATCCTGCGCCGGGTCACGGCTTCTTCCTGCAAACTTCCATGTCTCTGGCATAATGCTGGCTAGCGCCTCGAAATACGTCAATGAAGCCATGCCCTCCATCCCCATTATCGAGCCGCGCTTTTCGTCAAGTGAGCCTTTCATGTTCATGAGGTCATCCTTCGATTGGCTAATTTTCACAATGTACTGCCCGAAAGTCTCATAGTCATCGGGTCGGTTCTTTTTCAGGTCTTTGAGGAAATCAAGCTGGTTCTCAAGCTTCTGCGCTATCCAGCCGCGCGCCAGGTTGAACCCCACAGATGAGGCTTCAGCTTCAAGCTGCCGGCGCCGTATAAGTGTCGTGCTTCCAAGCTTGGAGTGCCACACCCTGCCGTAAGGATCGCCAAAGTAGTTCAGGAATACAATATCAATATTGTTCTCAACTGCAAATTCGATAGCATCTGTGGTAATGGTCGCTGAAGTTGTTATGAGTATGCTGTCCACCTTGTCGGCTGAAACCTCAAAGCTCTTGTCGTCGTTCTTCACAAGGAAGCAGTTCTTTTCCTTTTTGAGATACGCGCCGCGCGTGTTTATTACGAGTTGCATGTCAGTATTCTGCCACTTTTACGATTATCCCTTTTAGCTCGTTGATTCTTGAAAGAGCCTCATTTACAATATCCATATCAAGATAATCATACCTGTGGACTATGAAGTTCCGGACCCCGTTCATCTGTCTTAAAAAATCCCCTTCGTTTTGTGATATTATTTTTTTATCTGTGATTTTTTCAATATTCGTGGCGTCATCTTCGACCTTCAAGCCCATGTCCCGTACTTTCATGGCAATTATATCCATGGATATCTCTACTACAACCTGAAGAGAATACAGCAAGGCGCGCTCGGTTACGTCATTGTCTATCGTGTGTGTAGAAATAAATTCTTCTTCCTCGGTAAATCTTTCAACCTTTGACAGGTACCTGTCTTCTTCTTTCAAACCATCTCCTCCTGGTTATGTTCATCTCAGATACAGTGCGGAATCTGTTGTTCACTATCCTGTATTCCATGTCTTCCCAATTTTTTCTGAAATTGTAGAAATAATAAGAAATCGAGGGCTCATCTCCGTATACCACTTTGTAGTTTTCGATTATGTCTATTTTTACATAAAGGGGCAGCTCTTCGAAGATTTTCACATCGTACTTATCGCCAACCTTTTGAAAAATCCTGTTCAAAATTCCGTGTGTCCGGGGTTTAATGATGCATATGTCTATATCAGAGCGTTCATCCGCAGTATTCAATGCACATGAACCATAAAGTAAAATACCTTCAACTTCGTCGTTTATAAATTCAAATTCTTTATTCAGCTTGCTGATGAGTTTTTCAACGGGCAACTTATTTTTCGTCTGCATGGTCACCGATTTCACTTCCTCAACATGGTCTCCTGCATTTCAGGGGGATATTTTCTAATTATTTTATACACTATAGTTCTCATATTTGTTAACTTTGGTATATATTATTAAAGTTCATTTTTAAATCATTATTTCTGATAACGGCGCCAAATCCTCTTGAAACCGATTTCCCGATGCCAAGATAATCAGGTATGATGAAGTTGGTACAGAATCTTCCGATGAAGGTCATCACGTTTACATCTTTCAACTTGCTTTTCCTGATATTTACCTGGACATCGCATTTTATCTCTTCAGGCACCTGATAATCCAGCGTTTTCGACATGGATAGAAGGTTCCCAATGAGCGTTTTTCTCAGGAATTCATGTCTATCCTCATGACTCTTAAGACCGTAGTACTTCATGTAATTCTCCTGATTGAGCGCAAGCCATGGTGTGATGAACTCATAGGAATGGAACTTATCGCTTATCCCGAACTCCTGATTTCTCACAGCGATGCCTTTCTCGACGATCTCATAAACCTCCTCGCCGAGTTTTATCTCATCGTATTTATCATAAACCTGTTTTAAAACTTCGGCGCCGTCATTGATGCCGATGACCATGGGCGCGCCGTCTATCATCTTGTACTGTACGAGAGGGTAGCGGTAGATGAGCCTGTCTGCATTGTGCTGGTGGAAGAGGGAGTATTCGTTGAACTTTGTGGCGAAGAAGCCGCGCAGAAGCGAGGCTGGGGCGTGGATGGGGCGGGTGGAGGCGAGAGTGAGGGTGAAGGTTTTCAGGAGCATTTGCAATCCTCATCTGATTTTATTTCATGATATTTATCAAAGCAATTTTTTATAATTTCGGCGCCGATAGGAAGCCGATGCAACTTCTGTTTATAGAAATAACAAACCGCAGATGAACGCAGATGAACGCAGATTTGTTCAGTTTTCATGGTCTCCATATTTTTATTTTGTCGTATTTATCATAAATCATCTTTATAAATCTGGCGCCGCCACAAAGTCCCGGCGCGCCGTCTGTCGTGATGCGCCGCGCATGAGTGGGGAGGATGGGGGGGCGGGGAGCATTACGTGTGGAAGGTTAATTTCACTATCGGATTCATTAACCGCTGATGAACGCAAAGAGCGCAGAGCGAGATGGAATATAAACAACGAACTCAATACGAACTCGTACGAACTCAGAGCTAAATATTTTAAACTGTCCGGCGCGCCGATAGGCATCCGAGGCAGGCTATGCGTATCGAAATCACGAACCGCAGATGAACGCAGATGAACGCAGATTGGTTGTTTCATGTTCTCCATATTTTTATTTCATCGTATTTATCATAAACATCATTTATAAGTCCGGCGCCGTCATGAAATCCCTGCGCGCCGTCTGTCGTGCTGCGCCGCGCCTGTGTGATGGGGAGGGCGGGGGCGAGGGGGAAAGTTTTCAGGATCATAATTACACTTTTGTATTTGTTAAGGATTTGTCATATTATGTATACGCTTGGGGGTGTTTTATAATTAAAACCAACATCTTCATCATAATATTTCGACTCAAGAAAATAAAAATCGCCTTTTCCTCGGTTTGCAATTTCATCTGGATTAAAATTATATGCATTCACCGAAATAGAATTCATTGCTATTTTGCTTGAAATGTTTTTAAGTTTTCTTCTTCGCTCCCATCGATCTATTTTTTCGTTAAATATTTGCTCAATTTCATTCTTCAAATCAGGTACGAATTTTTCAACAATCAAGTTATATTGTTTTAGATTTCCCCTTAACTCTGAACGAATATTGAACTTATTTGGTTTACCGTTTTTTTTGTATTCGTGGGATAAGTCAATTAAACATTCGGTCCTAGAGACTCCCAAATCTTTTCGGCGCAATTCAATAAAATATTGCTTTGCTAAGTCAAAAACCTTACTTTCTATAATTTCTTTCCCTTCTTTCTTTAAGACTTCATCTAAGATTTTAAGAGTTGCTCCAATAGATAATTCGTCATAAACCATTACATTAAATTCACCATTTGGACTGAAAGGACTCTTTGCATTTGGATCATATAATCGAATGATATCTACGGACTTGGTATTTTTTTCACCTTCACGGTTGCATCGTCCAGCAACTTGTATTATTGAATCTAACGGTCCTAAATCTCTAATAACGTAATCCATGTCAATATCCACACCAGCTTCAATACATTGGGTGGTTATAACTAAAGCGCGGTCTGAATTTTTTATTTTCTCGATTCTTTCCAATCTTTCTTTAGGTATTACATAAGATGAAAGAAAGTATGTTTCTCTGCCATCAGAATATTCTTTCAATTTTTCGTAAATTCTTTTTGCACAATCTCTCGTATTGAGGACAAACATAATTTTATTTTCTTTTAAATTTTTAAGCTCAGTTTTCATTTCTTCAATAAAATCATCTATGGCTTTGGGCTCCTTATGTTTCAATATTAGTTTATAGCGAGATAATTTTTCAAAATATCTTTCAGGTCCTTTAACTAATTCTCCTACCTTTTTGTCAGTAACTATTTCGATGGCATTATCTAAAAAACGAGGTTGTGTAGCTGACATAACAAGAAGATAACTATTTCCAATTTCGGTTATGTATTTTATAAAAGTGTTAAATGGATTCCATAAGTGGGGAGGCAAAGCCTGTATTTCATCCATAATAATTATGCTGTTCATCAAATTATGAAAGCGCATAAGGTGTTTTGGTTTGAAACTTAAAAAAGTATATAAAAGTTGATCGAAGGTGGTCATGATTATTTGGGATTTCCAAATATTAATAAAAAACTCTGCTGCGTTTTGTTCATAGCCATTAAACTCAAAAGGCGAAAGAGAGTGCGTTTTTAGAAAAATATCCTCATTTGGATTGCCTAGGAATTCTTCATAAGTCTTAGCCGATTGATCTATTATAGAAAGAAAAGGTAGCGCAACAATTACCTGAGGAAGGAAACCGTCTTTTTCATTTATTTTTTCTCTTAATTTTAACGCCCAGGAAGCAGCCAATAAAGTTTTACCCATTCCGGTTGGCAAAGTAAGAGAATATATGCGATTGTCTAAATTAATATTGTTTATTTGGTTATTTACTTCAAAAGAGGCTTCTTCACGGTCTTTATTTATTATTCCAGTTTTATTTTTAAATTTATTTATTTTAAAATTATCCACTGTAGATTTATCTATGCTTATTGCTTTTCGCTGATATAATTCCTTGTCTTTAACTGCCAAATAAGCTTTATCGGCTTCAAGAAGCAATGAATAAATAAAAAGAGTCAATAATCGAAATTTAATTTTTTGTTCCGACGAACATCTATCAACATCAAATAATAAGTCTTCAATTTTGCAATCAACATCTAATGGATTAGGCGGGTAATCATTAATAGACAATCCAATGTTTTTTAAGTCGGATAGTTCTAAAATCTCTTTGTGAAACGATTTTATGCGTAATTCCATAGCACCATCATTTGGCAATGATTTAGAAAATTCGGAATGATGGCACTTAATCGCAATAAGTGGCGCTAATGCAATATAACCCTCAAGTTTATTTTCTTTGCAATAATCCATGATAGGCTTATAAGCGAGGATGGTCGATAACCCTGTATGCTGATGTTCACCATTTGGAGCCTTTTTTCCCGTTGATAATCGATTCTGAAAATATGGCGTAGCTTTTCCTATGTCATGAAAGAATCCGGTTCTTTTAATAAGTTCTTTAATATGTGTTTTGGAAATTCCAAGTTTTGAAAAATCCACTTTTTTATTTTCTAATAGGTTGATTGCTATATCTGCGACCTGAGATAAATGACTCTCAAGTGGTAAATCAGGATGTGATTTAATATTAGAAAACTGGTACATATTTATCCGACTCTGGAATTTTCACTACATGTCGTACATTTTTTAAAGGGATGGTACCAGCATCAAGGTTAATTGTGAAAACACCATGCTCGAAGTTGCGTGGTGGCAAAATTCCTTTAATTCCTTGAAATTCGGTTAATCTTATTGAATCTGAGGTTAATTTGGAAAAATCCAACTCACCATGTACTCCTCGAATGAAAGCACCATTAGCATTTACATCTATGCCTTCGACAAAATCTGCATCAGTTAAATCGCTTACTTCAAAATCGGTACTTGCAATAAATTGTGCTAATCCAAGATATGGTGTATATACAGGTTCCTGATACGACAATACCTTTTGAATATCTCTAATGGAATCCTCCTCTCCGAGAAGATATATTCTATATCTTGGTTTAACTACCACTTCAACAGAAGTTCTTGAAGAATCTTTATTTGAAGAGCTTCCAGGAAAACCTTGTCTGGCGAGGTAAGGAATAGCTATTGTTCTGTATTCACCGAGTATTTCGACACCACATTTGAACTTTTGATAGAGGCTCAGATTGTCCTTATCTATACCCAATACAGCACCAATAAAGCCCAATATTGCCGTTTTAGTGGGGCAAGGTTGAGTGAGTCGATAAACATTCGTAAAGGGTATACAGAAATGGGCGAACCTCCCCTGCATACAAAAAGATATGATTTTCATTTTGTTTCCGGCGCTTTATCAAAATCGATATCTGTAAGTTCAAATATATTGTTAACTAATTCTTTTGGTAGTCCTTCTTTAAATTCCTTTAAGGATATTAGCCCATAGGAAGCAAATTTAATAGAATCCACAGATTCTTTTTTTGAGTCAATTTTATTGAAGAATCCAGTTAAATCAATAGTAAAGTCATCTATACTTCTATAACTTTCTTCTTCTATGGTTTTTCCAACTTTCTCATCAAATTTCGGCTTCAATCCAACACTATTCACTAGATCACCGAAATGAAATGGCTTGTTATATTCTATGTCTATCAACAGTCTTGGAACTTGATTTTTACTTCGAGTATGACGTTCACGAGTTCCACGCCAGAGAGTTTTTAGGAATAAATCGTGATCTTCAGCAGTTAAACCCGTAAATTTCGCCGCATTTTCATTTGCTATGGCACTGGTTGCAAACAAACCATACTCGATGCAATGAGTGTCACCAATAATCCCAGCTTCTTTCTCTTCCTTACTTCCCATTACACTCGTAATTTGCTTGTTGGATTGAACTACACGATGAAGAGAAGTACCAATTTCTATCTGAATTGGCCCTGTGATAGGTCCTCCTAAAGGATTTAACTCTTTTTCCAATGCAAGCACGCTTCCAAACATTCGTAGATCTGAAAATGCGCCGCAGAGATAAGCTCTTAAATCTTTAATTATTCCACTTTGAAGTGTCTCAATATCGATATCTTTATTAATTAATATCTTTTTCAATTTATCTTTATCTTCTTTTTTGGAACTTATTATTGTTTTTAAAGTTGCAGGTGAAGGTTTTTCATTAAAGGATTTATAAGGTTCTAATGTTTTGTCCAATTTGCCTTCAGCATGTTTTTCAACTATATCTTTTAATTTTTTGATTTTCTCGGCTGTACCGAATAGATAGTTTGAAATTCTATCAGTTAATGTTACGGTCTCTGATGCATCATCTCCAAGTTTAGTAACAAGAATACTATTTAATCCATATTTAGTTGTGATAAAATTTCTTATCGACCTCTTAATGCATACGTCTGTGATATCGCATCGCTTGGTATGCCTATCAATACGTGGTTCATTCCCATTGGGGTCTCCATTTGGGTTACTCTTTCGTGCATCCCATAAAAAAAGGGTTTCGTGCCTATTTTTTAAGTGATTATTCATATTCTTTCCTCCTTATGTAGTTACAGCGTTCGCTTTTTTATCATCCTTTTTCATATAAATGAAATCTCTACCTACCGCCCAACCGTGACAAAAAGCTACCAAAGCCAATCTGTCGTTATCACATTTTCCTTTATCAAAATGGGCAACAGCTTTCATAAGCTCCTGCAGCCTCGGGCTTGAAACAATCTTTTCCTTATTTGTGATATAATTCAGGGCTTTTGGATATATATCCTGCAATATATCATTATATTTCAAACTCATCGTTCCAAGCCAATTATATGCAGCAAGTCGGCTGTTTTCTTTCTGCAAATTTTCAGCATAAGAAAATAGACATCCAACAAAGAATGGAGCCAGATATTGGCTGTCTTTGAATAATGGATGCATTTCAACAAACTTGCCTAAATTTGGCATAGCAGTGAATTCAAACTGTGTTTTGTCTGACATGGTTTTCACCTCCTTTTTGTATCGATTATTGTTTTCTTTTAGTTGTTCAAAAAAAACAAATAAAGACAAGAGATTACCAATATAATTGTCACGAGCATACTTGTCATTGCTATCTTCTTTTGCTTTGCGAGTTGTTTTTATAGCGGAGACCAAATTACTAAAACAATCTTCTGCAATCTCTCCACAAAAAATCTCCTGCCCATAAAAAATTGCCCTTAAATATCTCTCTACCTCTGGTCGAGTATTACTTCTATCCTTCTTTTTTTCCTCCCATGAAGGATAAAAGATTTGTTTCAATATATAAAAATCATCTTGAATCTTCCAAGAACACTGCCATACCCTACCAGTTAAATCCCACATTTCATTTAATCGTTTATTTGAATTTTGTATCGCATCAGCGATTTTAGAAAGTCTACTTGGTAAAACATCTGGAAAGATAACATTAATTTTATCGAGCCTTCTTACATTTGTTGAGTCACCTTTTGTTATAATGGCATCCCCAAAGGCGAAAGTTACTGTAGCATATGAAGGCAATTTCCCAAGACGATAAACCAGCCTTTCTTCTGTAGAGGCAATTTTTTGTTTTGGAGAATCCCATAAATTTTTTAGGTTTTCATACAATCTTAATTTTTCCGTATCGTCCTTTGGCATCAATTTAATAGACGGTAATACTAAACACTCATCACCACCCAATTTTCTGGTTAATGAAGCCAAAAGTTGCTGTTTAAAAATATATAATATATCTGAACAACCTCTGCATAAACGAAAAGAGGCATCGGGTTCGTATTTAAACGATAAATGACATTTATCTGTTGTTTGATAAAAAGATAGTTCTGCCGGCACAGCCCATTGATTTAAAAGTGGTTTTTCACATTGACATGAGGGACAAACTCCTATCAATTTTTGTTCCTTAATAACTTCTGAAGTAATCCTATTTTTAAATAAGTCCGTTCCTTTTTGGATTCCTGAACGCAATCTTACAAATAATAAATAACGGCGGAATAATTCATATTCTCCAATTGGTTTATTATCAATAGTCAATCCTACAAATACGGAATCCTTCGCTGGGAATTTTTCTTTTACATCTTGGTCTATTTTCTCTTTATTAACTTTTAAAACTTCAACTACACCTTGCAGCCAATCTCTTGAATCTATATTTTTTTCATCCCAAAATAATGGTCCTACTGTCTTCAGTTTCCCTTTTTTCTTTGTATCCTCTTTAATAAAGCAATAATCTTCCAATATAGTTTCAAGCGGATCTATAAAATCTGATGCTGAGAAATCTCCTTTTTTAGAATAGATTTTGTGTGGTGTGCTTCTAACCTTATCGCTCTTTGCCCCGCCCGAACCTTGCCAAAATAAATGAGCTGTCCAATCTTCAATTGCACCAATTTCAACGTAATCTTTAATTTCATAGGTTTTCGCTTTGATGTCAATATCGACAAATAAAGCATATTTGCATTTATTTGGGATTGCATCTGCAAGCACTTTAATATTTTCTAACGATGCATTTGTAATCAATTCGTCATGAAAAACTTCCCATGTTTGGTCAGCGGGGAGCACTTCTTTATTCTGTAAATACAATTCAGTAAGTTGTTTAATATCTCTCAACATTATATCACTTCTCCCGCCCCCTCCTCCTCATGCTCCTCCCGCGCCCCATCGGCGGGCTTTGCGCCATTGGTTTCGATACCTGTATTCAAGTTATTATCACCATGCTCCCTCAATGCAGTTAATCTGCGTTCATCTGCGTTTATCTGCGGTTCGTTTTTCTGTTTTGATTAGAACACTTATCTCTTTATATACATAACCAAAGCGGTGCGAAAGTATTCCGCGCCGCAGGAATAAACACTCTAATTTTGCGCTCCCTATATTTCAATTTTCCGCCGTTACATTTATTTGTAACGTTACCAATGTTACTAACCTGACAGAATATGGAACTAACAGGACAGAAAAAAGTACACATCGTACCTATGGGCTACGAGATAGACCGCATCGAAACTCCGCTGCGCGACATTGGCGCTGACAGGGTTTACATAATAACGGATGAGGAAGAGAAAGATATAGGAAAATTGTATCTCAAAGAACTCACCGGCAGGATAGAAAAGCTGGTGAGAGAGAAGGAACTTATCATCCTCTCCTGTCCTATCTGGGACTTCCGCAGGCAGATGTCGCTGCTCTGCGAACTTGTGCGGAAAGAAAAAGCAGCCGGCAACTTTGTCTACATCAACCTCTCATCAGGGAGCAAACTCTCAGCAATAGCAGGCACCCTCGCCTCGCTCATGTACGGCGCCGTGCCGTATTATGTCCAGGCAGAGAAGTATAATATCGAGCATCCCGACATCGAAGGCGGGAAGATTATAGGAATCACCAGCGGCGTTAAAAGAATACTAAAGATACCCACATACACAATCGAGCCGCCGATGGACGAACTTATTCACGCGCTTGCAATACTTTCTGAGCACGGTGGAAGAATATCCCAGAAAGAGTACATTTTCGAGCTTGAAAAACGAGGTCTTATAAAAGATGCTACTGGAAAGCGAGGAAAGAATAAAGAAATAACCAAAAAAGGATATGCGAAAGCAAAGAGGCAGTTTTTTGAAAAACTCGAAGATAAGGAGTGGACTGTTAAAAAGGGGAAGGGGCGCTCGTCGTATATAGAAATTACCGAAGAAGGGAAAAATACAGTTGAGACATTCATAAACGTCGCAACGATAGGAATTAAGATACACCAACAAGAAAAATAAAGATAACACTTATTATGCTTCAAGTCCTGAATGTTTTTAGCGCACTTTCTTGTAGAACGGCTCAAGCTCCCTGAACAACCCAGGGTCATCGAAGAAGTGCTTGAAATAATAGACGCCGCCGAGCTTGAAGATGTTAATACAGGGACGCTTTTCAGTTATATCGAAAGATGGTATCCCCTCTCCTAAATGAACTGGTGTCACCCTTGGGCCTATTTTTGTTTAAGAAAAGTTTTTACGTAAATACAATCTAGAATAGTCCATTCTTTGTTTCCTCTTATTCGAAAGAATTTAAGGTAAGTAATTGAATTAGATTCCAAGTTCCAAATCAATAAAAAAATGGTGAAAAGATATTGAAAAATACTGACGTGATTTTAGTCAGGTACGACGAACTTGCCCTGAAAAGCAAAAGAGTCAGGGCGCGGTATGAGCAGATACTTGTAAAGAACATAAAAGCAATGCTCAATGCAGATGGCAGTTCATATTCCGATGTCACTAAGGAGATGGGCAGGGTTTTCATACATTCCGGCGATGCCGGCGCAGCAAAAAGTGCAGCAAAAGTATTCGGCGTGGTCTCGGCAAGCCCTGCTTTTACCTGCGAGCCAACACTTGAATCATCAGCAGAATTATGTGCTGTTGTGGCAGCAAACATCATACAGGAAGGGCAGTCCTTCGCGATAAGGGCTCGGCGGGCGGGAACTCATGATTTTACATCCCGCGATGTAGCCATAGCCTGCGGGAATGCGGTATTTCAAAAGGTAAATAAAACTATCAAGGTAGACCTTGACTGCCCTGATGTTGAGATCTTCGTAGAGATGCGGCAGGATAAAGCGTATGTTTTCACCGAATCGATAAAAGGCGTTGGAGGCTTGCCTATGGGAACCCAGGGCAGGATGGTTGCACTCATCTCAGGAGGCATAGACTCACCTGTGGCTGCCTGGTTAATGATGAAAAGAGGGTGCGAGATAGTACCCCTGTATCTCAATAACGAGCCTTTTTCAGATGAGACCACGCGTGAGAGGGCAATGCAGTGCATCGATGTTCTCCAGAGATGGGCGCCGCAGAAAAAGTTCACCATTTATGAAGCAAAGCATGGCGATAACCTGCTTGCTTTCCTTACCAATTGCGACAACAGGCTGAATTGCGTATTGTGCAGGCGGATGATGTACAGGATAGCGGGAGAGGTTTTAAAACTGCAGAATGCTCACGGAATAATCACAGGTTCCTCGCTCGGTCAGGTGGCATCCCAGACCTCACAGAACATGCTGGCTGAGATGTACGGCATGGAATACCCGATTTATCATCCCCTCATAGGGCTTGATAAGCTTGAGATTACAGAGCTTGCAAGGAAAATAGGCACGTTTGAACCCTCAACCAAGCCGGCAACCTGCTGCATGGCTGTGCCGGAATATCCCTCCACAGCGGCTAAACCAGAGGAGGTGCTGCAAGCAGAGAAGCTGATAGATGTGCCTTCTCTTGTTGATTCAGCGATGAAGACTATTAAGAAATTCTCCCGTTAAGCTGTCTTACAATTATTACATCATAATAATTATAATATACATGGGAAACGTTTTTAAACAATGATACCGATACACAGTATCGGTGATTTGATGAATAAAATAGTTCCGGTCATATTACTAATCCTTATTGCAGTAGTGTTGTCAGGTTGCGCTGGTTCGACTCCTCCGAGTGAAAATGCTCCGGCGCAGGTGCAAAAGATAGAACATGCAAATACCAACCTTGACGGAAAGATCGTGGACGTGAAATTTTATCCTCCTGATGTCAGAGCTGGAGAAAATGTGAGCGCTGAACTCATTGTAGCTAATACTGGAACTGAAACAATTAAAAGCGAGTCTGTTGAAATTAAAGTTAAAGTAAAGACGCTGGAAGATTCCCTGGCAAACCTGTACTTAAAAACGATGAGCGATGAGAAGAAAACGAGAACTTTGGATCCCATCGATTTTGATATGGAAATCATGCCAGGGACAAATAAACCAATCAGTGCGGTTTTCCATTCAATTAAGGAGATGGAAGGACGCAGCCTTGCGGGCACGTATGACATCACACTCACCTTATCCGTAAACGGAGAACAGGTAGAGTCACTCGTGCTCCCGATAACACTCCATTCGGGTACGCCCAGGGTATTCACGCCCACACCGACGCCTTCTCCTACCCCGACACCCAGTCCTGCGCCTACCCCGATTCCCACAATCACAGAAACCCCAAAGCCTACACCCACACCTACCCCAACGCCCACGCCTACACCCGTGGTCGTTGCTACACCGACAGGTGTGCTTGTTCCTGCAAGGGTTATGAGTTCCATAGTCTATCCCACCAGTCTCCAGATAAATGCCGGTGACGAAGTGATATGGGACAACAGGGACGAGGATATCTCCTACACGATAACTGAGATGGATAAAAAAATGGGCAATATAACCCTGCCTGAGGACGGAAAAGCAAAATATATATTCAATACGACAGGTGATTACAGCTTCGGTCTGTATTACAACCTGATGAAGGGAGCCCCGAGTATCCAGAATATAAGTGTTAGAGTTAATGCAAGTAAGTGAGCTTGCATTAATTCACAATCTTTTTAATGTCGAAGAACGAATTAAGATCGGTGAGATTATGGTATCCAATAAAATCCTTATCAGTATATGCGTTATATGGCTGAGCATCGGATTCGCAAACGCAGCCACTCTTAACGTGGGGCAGGGGCAGACATACACCACCATCCAGTCTGCAATAGATGCAGCAAAGACGGGCGATGTTATTTCTGTCAGTGAAGGCACATACTCTGAGAACATCGTTGTAAAAATGAACGGGATTACAATTACGGGACAGAACAAAGAAAAGACCATCATTGACGGCAAAAAAACCGGCAGTGTGATCAGGATAGACCAGGCAAACGATGTCAAAGTCAGCGGATTCACAGTCCAGAATAGCGGCGGGAGCGGTCAGTCTGACGGCGGGATGAGCCTCTATCGGGCAAATAACAATGAGATTGCAAATATGATTCTTGTGAACAATGCCGTAGGTATTTCGATATACCAGGGAAGCAACAGCAACATTGTTTCAGGGAATGACATAAAATCGAATGGAAAATACGGCGTTTTTGTTTTCGCATCCAATGATAATAAGATATACAATAATAATATTCAGGGCAATGGATTCGGGTTTTATGGTGATACAGCCCGTACAAACCAAATTTACTCGAATAATTTCATTGACAATACCAACCAGGCTTATGACAACAGCGGCATGAACTCATGGGATGACGGTAAATCCGGCAATTACTGGAGTAAATATGTAATTTTGGGCGGGGCTAATGCAAAGGATAATTTCCCGCTTCCAAAACCCGTTACAATTAAAGAAGAGGCAATTAGCACGCCAGCCCAACAAAATACACCAGCAGGAGCTACATCGGCAGCAACCGGAAAATCCTCACCTGGCTTCACAGGTATCGTGGTCATAGTTTCATTGATCGCGATAGGGATATTAAGAAGGAAAAGAGGGTAGATTTATTTCACCTGAATATCGATTCCAGATACTTTCTTTCCCCGATTAATTCCCTGATTTTATCCTTTCTCGACAGAGGCTTGGAGTATACCTTGTCATCAATCTCGATGGTAAGGTCATTTTTATAGCCCGAATCCCGAAGCCTTCGCAATACCCTGTCCATTTTCTTCTCGCGGTTCGAAGGATAATGCGGCTTTCCATCGTGTGCGGCTCCGATATGCACATTGATAATCCTATCACCGAGTTCATCTATAAACGAGAGGGGGGTTTTGGGAGAATCCAGGAAAGCATGCACCAGATCGAAGGTGAAAAAAAGCCCTGGGAATCCATTTAAAACTTCTTTCATTTCATTCGGCAATGAGCACATGGAAGAAACACCAGGCGTGCTGTTTTCAAGTGCAAGAGCAACACCAAGAGCATCTGCTCTCTTCTTACACACCTTCAAATATTTCATGAATTTCTCCCTGTCCTCATTGGTAGGAACGCGGTGAACAGTCCTTTTACCGGGATGAATCGTAACCAGCCTTGCCCCGAGAGTATCTGCAAGCTCAAGAGACCATAATGTTTCCTTGATAGTGGCTTCATGTACGAGCTCGTTATACGATGAGGGGTTTAAATCCAGAATCGGGGCATGCAATGTGCACCCATGCGGCATCATGGATATTGCTTCTACCAGGGAAGCGACAGCTGTCTCGTCATTTCTGTTCATCCAGAAAAAAGGGGTCTCTGCCCAGAATTCAATGCTTTCGATGCCTGCCTCTAACAGTATTTCCATTATATCACAGATGCTGTATTCCCACAGAAACAGAGATGCACACGATAACCTCATTCTGACACCAATGGATATATTGGATTGATGCATTATTATTGTTTTCAATCACAGCCATAAATCAAAACTCATAATCCAGGCATTTAAAAGTATTTTTGATACAGAATTTAATAGAAAATTCGGAAAAAGAGGGAGTAACTGATCTGCCCTATTCTCTTGTGAAATATAATAGTATGCTCAATGCTACAAACTCAAGCGCGTCAGGGATTACTACATATATTGGATTATAGCCCAACAGATTAATTATAATCGGGTACACCTGTTGGGGAGGCGGGCTTGCGATTATAAGCAGCAGCATGATAGCCCGTGAAACGCTCTGCAACAGGAGCGCGATTGTGAAGATTATCAGACCGAGAGTAAAATTAGACTTGATTTTACTGTAAATCTCAAAATATGAAACTAAAAGCACAAGCAGTAATACGATGTTACCTGCTGTGATGTAATATGCAATCTCTGTTATCTGAATAATGCTTCCTCCTTCGTATGTTCATTTACTTTGCTTATCAATTTTTTCCCAAATCTGGTTAAACTCATTTAAATTCGCCTCCATAGCCTTGGAAAGGAAATACATAGCTCCGTATTTGTCACCTTCCATTGTGATTACTCCGTTTTTGACAAGAATATCAAGATGGTGCCTGATTGTTTTGTAATCCATATTCATAGCCTCAGTTAATTGATTTGCATTGTAAGGTCTATCAATAAGCAGCTTCAGGATTAATGCACGGGTATGCCCTCCGCGTGTTCCTGCAATCAGATACCATAGTAGTTTCTTCAGGGATTCTCCTCCTACCCGATTAATCTGGATAAATGAATATCTTATAATTATAGCTTATGGTAAAAAAGTTTATACTGGACCACCGTATCCTCTGACCTTAAGATCAGCACAATATTCTTTCGCAATCATCTCACATTTTTTAATATCCACCACTGGCAGGTTTACCACCGTGAATCGAAGTTCCATTGCGGATTTTGAAACATCACGAGCAAACTCAAGCATTTTTTCATATGCCTTTATGTATTTCGGGTCGCACAATTGATTATATGTTTCTGCATCCTGGGCATTCAGGCTAATGGATACGACCTTCATGCCCGATTCTGCAAGCTCCCGGGCTACATTCCTATCAGGATACAGGAGTTTGGCATGCCCTATGGTATCCAGCCTCACAGGAATTCCACGGGTTGCAAGCCATTTTGTGATTTCAAGGACATCATCCAGGCGTATTAGTGGTTCCCCAAAGCCCGTAAAGACAACTTCCCTGTAGTTTGAGAGATCGTACTCTGAAAGTTTTTTTAAAATTTCTGATAGTTTGGGTTCCTTTGAAAGCCGCAGATTATAGCCATAAACCCCATCAGAATACCGCTTGAGGCAAAAAACGCATTCGGCAGTGCACCTGTTTGTAATGTTGAGATACAGGTTGCCGTGAGCCTCGTAAACGATAGTGTCTTTTTCTTTCATTTTCACATATCAATAATATGTCTTATAGCATATTACTTTTCCTCACCTTGTTATTACCTCGCAACCCTCTTCGTTGGCTATCACGGTATGTTCAGACTGTGCGACAATCTCACCGCCTGCCTCGATCAATTCGAAGTATTCCCTCAGCCCTCTGCGATCCTTGCCGTTTATTTCAGGAATCCACCGCAAGGTGAAAGGTAGCGTTCCAAATCTCTTCCTGATTTCCCCTCTTTCTTTCCCCTCAACCCTGCCGCTCAGGGCAAAAATATGCGGTTTTCCATGTTTGATATTACCTTTACCATAGGTTGCAAAAGGTTCGATTGCAAAAACCATATCCTTCTTTATCTTATTGCTGAAAAAGCTCTTATAATTTGGAATAGTTACGCCTGCATGCAGTTTATACCTCTCAAGGCTGTGTCCTGTGAGATCCTTCACAGGATTGAAACCGTGTTTCTTAATAGTTTCTTCGATAATCTTCCCTACGGCACCTGTCTGTGCCCTGTCTTTGATGGATGCAATTGCTTTTTCAAGTGCTTCATCGCAAGCCAGAATCAGCCTGGCATGGTTCTTCGTCCCTATCTCGAGAGTTACGGCAGTATCTGCAATATAGCCGTCTATGTGGGCCCCGATGTCAATTTTGACAACGTCTCCTTTCTTAAAACGAGGCACATAGTCCTCAGGCGTGTAATGGGAGGCGATCTCATTGATGGAAATGTTGCAGGGAAATGCGGGCTTTGCGCCCAGGGCTTCTATCCTGTTCTCAACATATTCTGCTACTTCAAGTAAAGGGATATCTTCTTTTACCCTGAATTGCGCTTCTTTTCGGACTTTTGAGGCAATTTTCCCTGCTTCAAGGTAGCATCCATGAATTATATCGTTCATTTATCCCTGGTAACTAATGCAGCTCCTGCCAATATAAGTGCACCGCCTATTATTTCAAGACCCTGGATTTTTTCGTTCAGAATAAGAGATGCTAAAATAACTGCGCTTACAGGTTCTATTAATCCCAGAATGCTGGCGCTCGATGCCCTTACTTTTTTCAAGCCGTTAAAATAAAGGGACACAGCAAGTATGGTCGGGAATATCGCAAGAAGTATGAGATAATTCATATTGCTGATAACCACATTCAGAGGTACCGGGCTTATGGGCAAAAGAATCAGCGCTGCTATTATGAAACCCCAGAATGCCTGTGCGTATCCTGAATATTGCAAGCTCAGGTATTTTGAGGTCATTATCTGGAAAGCGTATGCGATACCCGACACTATCCCTGCTATTATCCCGATTGAATAACTTGAAAATTCAAGTTTTCCCGGGTCTACGATGAGATAAATGCCTGCAAGTGCTAAAAAAAGAGCTATTATCCCTTTTTTAGTCGGTCTTTCTTTCAAAAGCCAGGGAGAAAATAGAGTAATATATACGGGCGCTGTGTAAAGCAATAAAACCGCAACAGCAATGGAGGCGTTCAATAATGATATAAAATATGCCAGCATTGTACCTGCCTGCAGAATTGCGAAGAGCACCAGGTAAAATTTCCTGTCTTTGAGCTTTATCATACCAAGGTTTCCGGAAATCAACAAAGTAACAAAGAATATAATGGATGCAAAGGTGACCCTGTAAAAAATAATGCTCTGCGCTGGCATTCCATGTATCATCTTTGCAAGTATTCCGGCAAAGCCCCACAGTACTGAGGCAGTGATTATTTCTCCGTATCCGGAAAAGGCGGCGCGCTTTGGGAAATTCATCAGTTTCTGAATAGTCTGTGACGCAAAATACCTTGCTGAAAAGATTGGCGGCGTTGCCAGGGCCACAGGAAGCGAATTTCTATATAATTTTTTCCTCTCCTTTTTCCCTTGTCCTTACCCTGACATCCTTCAAAAATGACACACTTTTAGCCAGAGCTACCAGCTCTTCTCTTGTAAAAGGCTTCTCTTGTCTTATTTTTTTATCCAGAGCATATTCAGGAATGCCCTGCTGGATGACGTAAGTACAATCGTGTCCTTTAAGAAATTTAGCCACTCCTGAAACATCAGCAAAAGACCGGAAAACTGTAGTCCTGACTTCGATAGAAACATTCTTAAGATTAAATGACTGATGAGCGCGTTCGGCTGCATCTTCAATCCCACCAGTTATCGTGCTGTAACTTTGTGCATCATCGAGCGGAGCTTTGATATCAAGGAAAATTTTATCCAGAAGTTTTTTCTCAATCAAACTGGAAAGTCGTTCAGGATAATATCCATTGGTCTCAATTCCTACAAGCAGCCCATGATCTTTTGCGAATCTAGCGAGGCGTTCCAATCCTTCGAAATGCGAAGGCGTTGTAGGTTCACCGCCTGAGAAAACTACCGCGCTTATGAAGCTCTTTGCGTCAAGTATCTGTTTTTCGATATCTTCCATATCGACAACATTCCCTTTCTTGAAGAGAGGCTCTAACGGGCTCGAGACTATCTTATTTTTTCCTTTTTTCATCCTTCCTTTTTTTTCCCTGAAGAAAGGCACAAGCGGGTTCGACATACGGATGAATTCGTTATTTGAGCAATAAAGGCATTTGAAATTACAGCCGTTGAAGAAAACAACCGACACTGACCTGCCATACCAGTCTATTGTCGATATAGGGATAATTAAACCGCTAAAAATCAATTTCATTTTCTCCTTATCAAAAAGATTATGAGTCAATAAACTAATTTCATACTGGGCGATATATTAAATCTTGCGCCTGTTTGCATCACGTCAATCAGCGTGGTCGATTAAAGGAGGAATACGAATGTCAGATATGTTAGATATGTTTAAAAAAATGAGTTTATTCAGTATCGGGGTAATTTCCCTGACGCAGGAAAAAATCGAGGAATTCAGCCAGGAAATGGAAAAAAAAGGGGAGATAAGTAAGGATGAAGGAAGAAAATTCGTAAAGGAAGTTTTGTCCCAGAAAGAAAAACAGCTCAAGGATATTGAAGAGAAAATAAATGAGAGGGTAAGAGAGAATATCAAAAAGAGCGGAGTTGTAATGAAAGGCGATATCGAGACTCTTGAGCGGAAAATCGAAAAGCTTGAAAAAACAATCCAATCCATGGCAAAAAAATAAATGCGGCTGTTTGATAAAGAATATGCTTACGTCAAACGATACCGGGAAATCGTTGACGTAATGTTAAAGCATGGCTTCGGATACCTTGTGGATAGGTTCGGTCTTCGTCCTGTCAAATCATTCCGTGAGAAACTGTTCGGGCCAAGACCCCTCAAGGAACGATTGCTCATACTATCCGAGGCTGAAAGGCTGCGCATTGCTCTGGAAGAACTCGGACCCACGTTCATCAAGTTCGGACAGATACTCAGCACCCGCCATGACCTGATTCCTGAGGAATACATACAGGAGCTCTCCAAGCTTCAGGACCGTGCTCCACCTTTTGAATATGCTGAAGCAAAAAAAGTGATTGAAAGGGAATTCGGGAAAAGCATAGAAGAGATATTCCTGTCCTTCAATCCTAAACAGATTGCAACAGCCTCAATCGGCCAGGTCTATCGTGCAAAGCTCCTGGAAGGCGAAGAGGTGGCTGTCAAGGTGATGCGACCCGGCGTGGAAGAAATAATCGAAACCGACCTTGCAATCATGATGAGCCTGGCAAGATTTGCTGAAAAACACATAAAGGAAAGTAAATTTTTTAATCCTGTTGGTTTTGTGGACGAGTTTTCCCGAGTAATCAAGCATGAAATCAATTATACAGATGAAGCACAGAATGCGGACAGGTTTTATGTCAATTTTGCAGGAAGCTCAACTGTAAGAATACCAAAGGTTTACTGGAAATACGCAACAAAACATGTTCTTACGCAGGAATATTCAGATGGTATCAAGGTATCTGATATATCACAAATCGAGGCGGCAGGGCTGGATAAGAAAAAAATCGCAATTGATCTTGCAAATGCATATTTGAAAATGGTATTCGATGACAGTTTTTATCATGCAGACCCTCACCCGGGAAATATTCTGGTATCACGTGAAGGTGTTATTGTATTCCTTGATTTTGGGATGGCAGGACACATCGACCCTGTGCTTCACGAAAACCTTGCCAATATCATGATAGCTATACGAAATAATGATATAGATTTTCTTATAGAAGCCCTCGCAGAAATTGGATTGATCAGCGATGCTGGAAGTGAGAGCCCCGCGCTCAAGATAAAACTTGAAGAACTTTTAAACAAATATTACAGTTTATCTACTAAATTTATCGATCCGACGGCGTTTTTGCGCGACCTGATCGATGTTTTTGTAAAAAGCAGGGGGAAAATCCCAACAAATATAATGCTGCTTTCGAAAACGCTTATCATGAGGGATGAAATAAGCCGCAAACTTGACGCCGAGCATAATTTCGCAGAGCTTACCGAGCCCTATGTTAAAAAGATGATGGAGGAGCGCACCAAAGCTTCGTACATAATGGGAGAGGCAGCAAAAACCGTATGGGATTTTGCCCGTCTGATTAAAGCTTTCCCAAAAAGAGTTAACCATATCATCACAAAAGCAGAAAGAGGGACACTGAGATTTGAACTGGAACACCAGGGTCTTGAAAACTTTATCGAGACACTGGACATAATGAGCAATCGACTCTCTTTTTCCATGATAATCGCTGCCCTGATTGTGGGTTCTTCCCTTATTATCCAGACAAGGATGTCGCCCAGCATCTTTGGCGTTCCTCTGCTCGGGATTATCGGGTTCCTTCTTGCTGGTTTTCTGGGGTTTGGGCTTCTTATTTCGATACTGCGCTCTGGCAAGTGGTAATATCCGTAAACCGATAATTACATACCTCCGAGAAAAGTATTCAAGATGAATGATTAAAAAAAGACCTTTATTATTAATGATACTGGACGGCTATGGTCTGCGTGAGAACGCAGAGGGAAACGCCATAACATCCGCAAAAACACCTAACCTCGATAAACTTTTTTCAGGCTATCCTAATTCCAGGCTTATTGCCTCTGGCATGTCAGTGGGACTACCCCAGGGGCAGATGGGCAACTCAGAGGTCGGGCACCTTAATATAGGCGCCGGAAGGATTGTTTACCAGGATCTGACGCGGATAACAAAATCGATCCGCGAAGGGGATTTTTTCAGCAACAAAACGCTTCTGGATGCTGTAAAAAACGCCAGAAACAATGGTTCATCGCTGCATCTCATGGGTTTGCTTTCAGACGGGGGAGTTCACAGTCACATTTCGCATTTATATGCGCTGCTTGAACTGGCAAAAAAGCAGGGTATTAAAAAGGTATACATCCATGCATTTCTTGACGGCAGGGATGTGCCTCCGAAGAGCGCTTTGAATTATATTAAAGATGCGGAAAAAAAAATGAAAGAACTGGGCGGGGAATTTGCCACAATTTCAGGAAGATATTATGCCATGGACAGGGACAGAAGATGGGAGAGGGTGGAAAAGGTTTACAATGCCATGACAGCAGGGCAGGGTATTACAGCAGAGACTGCGACTTATGCCGTGGAAAATGCATATGTGCGCGGCGAGACGGATGAGTTTGTCGCACCTGTGGTGATTACCAAAAAAGGCAGGCCAGTCGCTCAAATCTCGGATAATGACTCCATAATATTCTTTAATTTTCGCTCAGACCGCGCCCGCGAGATAACCCGCGCCTTCATAGACCCGCAATTCAGGGATTTTAAGCGAGATTTTAATCCGCATACACATTTCGTGTGCCTTACACAGTATGATGAGACATTCAATATGCCTGTCGCCTTCCAACCGGAATCCCTGAAGAATATTCTCGCAGATGTCCTGTCCAAACATCATTTGAAACAGCTTCGAATCGCAGAGACGGAAAAATATGCTCATGTTACATTCTTTTTTAACGGGGGGCGGGAAACGCCAGTAGAAGGCGAGGAAAGGCTCCTGATCCCCTCCCCGAAAGTACCTACTTACGACCTGCAGCCTGAAATGAGCGCTCCTCTCGTGACGGATGAGGTGGTGAAAGCGCTGTCTTCAGGCAAATACGATGCGATAATCCTGAATTATGCCAATCTTGATATGGTTGGGCATACAGGAATATTTGATGCTGCCGTGGCTGCCGTGGAGGCAATCGATGACTGCATCGGCAGGGTATTTGATGCTGTAAAAGCCCGGGAGGGGTTGTTGATAATAACCGCTGACCACGGCAATGCTGAGCAGATGCTGGACGATAGCGTTCCACATACTGCCCATACCTCTTACCCGGTTCCTTTCATTTTCTGTGAGAAGGGCATCAAGCTCAAGGATGGGATACTTGCTGATATAGCCCCTACCCTGCTCGATGTTCTGGGGCTTGAAAAACCGCAAGAGATGACAGGAAAGTCTTTAATAAAACCGCTATAAAATCTTTATATACTTTTCAACCCTATATCCATTTATATGGACTCCACCGGCGATTTAACTATTTTCAACGGCAAACTCACCATACTCGTGGCTTTTGGGCATGGCGGGAAAGTGGACAATAGCCAGTTAAAAAAATTCATAGGTTCAGAGGCGGTTGCGGAAAGATGGAATAAACCCATAGAAGTGGCACATTCTGAAGGTGTGGCTGTTATCGTTGCGGGTAATGAAAAAATAACGTGCAACACAAATATATATACCGATGTTTTTGTCGCAGGCGTATCGCTCCTGCGGACAGAGATCGAAATCAGGGACAGGATATTGTTCAATGATATACTGGTGGCGCTTCATTCAAACACAATTATTGTTGAAGGACTTGATTTTCAGTCGTTCGTCAACAAGAGGATCAACGAGACTCGCGAAAAACTCAATCCTGGCATGACGATTTTTTATTCTCCGGTCACAAAGAGATACACGCTCCTGAAAATTAAAGATTTCACTCCAAAACTTGACCAGAAAAGCCTGAAGGAGCAGTACGGCGAGGTTATCACGCGTTTCCTGTCAGGCGAGACCTCCATACGCGCGCTGCACAGTAAAGAGATTACGGAAAAGCTCGCCAACGACCTCTCTTATTATGATGAGGACCTGTTTCTTGCCTCAACAGAGGGAGTACTCATTCTCGGATGCGAGGATTACTTCAAGGAACTGCGTGAATTGCTTGAACTGGCGATATCGCTTTTGCTTTTATTCCAGATATACGACATGAAGATTGATGTTGAAATCACAAATGCCTTTGACTCCATAACCAAACTGCGCAGTTCAAGGTATTATTTCCTCACTCAGGCGCCCAGGAAACTTGAAAAATCGTTGCTAAAAGTAAGCGAAATCGGGCTTGTAATCCTTGATGATATCGAGGACCTGATGAATCCCCATAAAATAACCTCAGACTGGTACTACCAGTCCGCCTATCAGAAGATGCTGAACACGCTCAGGGTGGGGGAATTCGAGAAAGTGGTGGAGCACAAGATTAATTCGTTGCAAGAGCTATACACCACAGCAAGGGAACTTTCCACACAGCAATTGACCCTCATCCTTGAGGTGGCGATAGTTGTCCTGATTCTGTGGGAAGTGCTCAGACCTGTTATTATGATTTAATTTCACTGGCTGTTTTCGGCTCCAGCACATCTTTGTTGTATCTCTCAAGATACACTATTTCCTTAATATCGGTGTTATCTATAATCTCGCGTGCAATCTGTCTTTTTGACATGAGCCATCGCTGGTTATAGGTCAGTGCCGGTTCAATTTCAACCGTCGCAGTGCCGTCATTTACCTGAATTGAAAAATCCTTCCCGATATACAGACCTAAAAGACCCTTTACCTTACCCTCTATATCCTCTATTTTTTCTTTTATCTCGTAGTCGTATGTGACAGTCTGTCCAGCCAGGAACCTGTTAAAGTCAACCTGCGCCATCCTGCCAATCACCCTGATCACCATGCCCTGGCGACCATCAACCTCCACCATCGTCTCAACCCGAGGTCTTTCCTTGAATTTGGTTATGGGTACGCTCTCGATAAGTTCAGGGTTCCTGTGCCCGAAAGCTTTTTCAGGCGGGACTGTAACTTCACCTTTATAACCCACATCCTTGCCTGTGAAATCCTCATCCAGCCCGGCGATGGTGTGACCCGCGCCCACGATGATAACATCTCCCCCGTATTTTCCTTTTTCGTTATAGATTTTATTGGCTTTTGCCACTTCTTCATCCGTTGTATCAAAAACGCGGCTATCGTCTGCTGTTTTTCCGGTGTATGAAACTCTTATAAAATCTCCTTTCTGGATACTCATAAATTATTCCTGTCCTTTTGCGCTTTTCATGTATCGATGGTATAAAATACTTACTTAACAGGTTCCGGTGAAATATGTAATGCAAAAGAAAGTATTCCTGACCAAAAGGACATAAACGTGAAGCACTTTTTAAACACCATGATTGTCGTCGGAATTGACCCGGGACTTGCAACCGTGGGCTTTGGCGTCATAAGAACTGAGAAAAGCGCCATTACTCCCGTAAGCTATGGTTGTATAAGAACCTCTGCTGAAAAACAAACCCCGCAGCGGCTCCTGGAAATATACACCGAGGTTATCGCACTTTTTGAAAAGTATTCTCCAGAAGCTGTCGCAGTGGAAAAACTCTTTTTCAATAAGAATGTCACAAATGCGATGTCGGTCAGCGAGGCGAGGGGGGTTATCGTTCTTGCGGCGCAGCAAAAGCACATACCTGTATTTGAATATACTCCGCTTCAGGTAAAACAGGCAATCACAGGTTCGGGAAGGGCGGATAAAAAACAGATGCAGGAAATGATTAAGAGGCTTTTAAATTTAAAGGAAATACCAAAACCTGACGATGCTGCAGACGGTCTTTCGATTGCTTTATGCCATATAAATATAATGAGATAATAACATGATTGCACACATATATGGAGAGATTGCGCATCGCGGCGAAGGTTTTGTTGTTATCGATGTCAATGGTATAGGGTATCAGGTCAGTGTCACGAAACCGGCATTGCTGGAGCTTAATCAGAGAGAAAAGGTAAAGATGTACACCTACCTCCATGTCAGGGAGGATGCCCTCAATTTATATGGATTTACCAGTGCAGGCGAGCTTGAGATATTTAAACTCCTGATAAGCGTGACAAGAGTCGGACCCCAGATTGCATTGAACATCCTTTCTCAGATTAGGATAGAGGAGCTTGCTGCCGCAATAATACATGAGGATGAAAAAGTATTGACCCGCATTTCTGGAATCGGTCAGAAAAATGCCAAGCGGTTAATCCTCGAACTCAAGGACAAAATGAAAAAGAAAATGGGGGATTATAAAGCCCCTGCAAGCAATGTCAATTACGATGCTGTGAGCGCTCTTGTTTCCCTTGGATTTGAAATGCGGAGGGCTCAGGAAGCCGTAAACGCCGTATCCGCAGGCATTAAAGAACCCACTGTGGAAGCATTGATTAAAGCTGCGCTTTTGAAAATAAAAGAACGCAAAGAGTAAATAATCGCCATGGAAGAAAGAATCATCACGCCAACTTCCCTGAATGATGAAAAGGAAGATATCACCATCCGCCCCACCAGGCTTTCCGAATTCATAGGGCAGGATGCGCTCAAGGAATCCCTCAAGGTATTCATAGAGGCTTCCAAGAAAAGGGGCGAACCGCTTGACCACATCCTTTTTTCTGGACCACCGGGTCTTGGGAAAACCACGCTGGCGCATATTATCGCACATGAGATGGGCTCTGATATAAAAAGCACCTCGGGTCCAGTGCTTGAGAAGCCTGGCGATCTGGCTGCCATACTTACTGCGCTTAAGAAGGGGGATGTACTCTTTATTGATGAAATCCACCGCATGAATTCCGTTATCGAGGAAATTCTGTACCCGGCGATGGAGGATTACCAGATAGATGTGATGATAGGCGAGGGACCAAGCGCGCGCTCAATAAAACTCACGCTTGAACGTTTTACCCTCATAGGCGCAACCACAAGGGTTGGGCTTCTTGGCTCGCCGTTCAGGGACAGGTTCGGCTTCACGTCGCGGCTCAACCTCTACTCGGTGCAGGAGCTTGTTTCCGTAGTTGGGCGCAGCGCTTCCATCCTGCAAATTCCGATAACGCAGGACGGTTCGCTTGAAATAGCGAAGCGCAGCCGGGGCACGCCGCGCATTGCGAACCGGCTTCTAAGGAGGGCATGGGATTTTGCCCTTGTGAGGGCAGAGGGAGAAATCACGCAGAACGCAGCGGATGATGCGCTGACCATGCTGGGCATTGACAGGCTCGGACTGGATGAGCTTGACAGGAAAATTATTGCTGTAATAGCAGAGGATTTTGGCGGCGGACCTGTTGGCGTTAAGACAATCGCGATATCCGTGGGTGAAGAGGTCAGGACTATCGAAGAGGTTTACGAGCCATACCTTATACAGATAGGATTTATCAAACGAACGCCTCAGGGAAGGGAGACTACGCCTGCGGCTAAGGAACATTTAAGAGTTCATTGATTTTTATCCGATCAGTTCATAGAGCAACTTCATGGCTTCCTTCTCCCGCTCCCCGCCGCATTTTTGGACTATGGTATTGTAATATCCGATGCAATCGAGATATTTCTGTTTTTTTAGCGCTGCATACCGTGTAGCATGAATTGAAGCCTCAATCACTGCGTTGAATCCTCGATTCACGGGCTGGATTTTTCGCTGATTTATTTTTCCTTTGAGAGGCGATAACTCTACAACTGAAATCTTTTTGCCTTTCCTGCATCTGCAATCAAAAAGAATCCATCCCTGCGCGTTCTTCAAAACCGGAAAACCTTCCACGGATTCGAATATTTCAGGTTCGATATCCGAAAGAGAGGACCGAACGAATAAAACAGGGTCGTCCACGATATTTGCTGCCAGCTCTGGCTTGCTTAATATATTGTCCAGCGTCTTTGAGTCATAAATCCTTGCAAAGAGCTTTTCGCCTTTCCTGTGCAGACCCATAGGCGCTGCATTGGGCACTCCCTCAGGCGAGAGGGTCGTGAATATCACTTCCGATATCCCTTCGTATATCCCGAAATCCTCTACATCGATCAAAATCTCATCCCCTCGAACAGCGAGACGAACAATCCTGCGATAATTATATCAGCGGTTGAACCGGGATTGATGCCTTCCCTTAATAATTCTTCATCAAAGGAATGTATTTTACCCCTTATCTTGTCAATATCCCCTTTTTGCATAATTTCTTTTGCCCTCAAAGAAACCTCTTCAGCTTTCTTGCTGTCAAATTTTGTCTGGATGAATGTATCTTTATTGCTGGATAAGAGTTCCATGAAAGTAAGCACCACAGCATCATTAATACTGTATTTTTTAATTTTATCCCTGATCGATGCGGCACACTCAAAGGTTTTCTGGAAACCGTTCACCCATTCCAGAGCGATCATGTCATAGCTGCTTGAAATCTCCATCAGGTTAAAAAGAGTCAGTCTCTGCTGCTTTATTTTGCCAAGAGAATTAGCATCACCGAGGTCGAGGTCGTCAACGGGTTTAACCTTGACTTTTGCTTCGGAAAATGCCCTGTACAGTTCAATTGCATCCTCTTGCGTGGTTTCTCTTACAACTTTCTGAACCTGCGCTTTCAGGCATTTTGTATTTTCACACCTGCCTGCTGCCATCACAAGCGGAATGAGAAGCAAGAATGCGCCGAAATGAGTGTTGCCTCCCTTCTGCCATTTGCTGCTCTCGAGGACTGCTTCGCGGATGAGCGAGCCGGTGCCTGAGCCTGAGCGTGCAGCCTTTTCCAGCACCGGATATACTCCCACAGCGCTTGCAAGGAAGTGCTCGAAGCGCGTGTCTGTGTAGTTATGGTCTCTGTCGATGTTGCCTGGCTTGGGCGTAGCTGAGACTTCGAGGAGCATTGCGAGCTGGGCGCAGCGGGCGATGTGGGATGAGTCCATCGGTTATACCTGAATTTTATAATTTTTCTTCAAAAATGGAATTAATATCTCGAAAACTGTTCGCATCCTTGTTTCACTCATAATAGCATTATCAAGGGTGAATTGCTGGGATGGAATCCATATCGGTTTAACGCTCCAGTCGGGATATCTTGAGATAGCCCAATTTTCTTCAAGGGGTATGACTGCATCTTCAAGTTTAGCCATAGTCGTGTTGTCAATTTTGTCTTTGAACTCATTAAGAAAAAAAGAAAAAATTTCATGTTTATAGATGCCGATTTTACCTTCTGCCGCAAGACATGCTTTCAGTAATTTTTCAATAGACTGTTGAGCATGATATGTTGCGGCGCTGAATTTTTTATTTTCAATAAGTAAAGATACTACATCATAGTCATTGTTTGCTTCAATAAGATAAGCTTTTGCGATGTCCGTGTTCTGCGTCAAGCCACCACTTCCCAGTAATCTGCATGCTTTTGAACTTTAGTTGAAATTTTTTGTTTAAATTGTTCTTTTAATTTGTTAAAGGTACCATCATCGGATAATGTGATGCCGGAATCTAATATATTCAGTATTAGAGGATTATAAGCTTCTAATGCAGCCTTTAGTTCTTCGACAGAACCAACCTTTGGAGAAACCTGACCTACTGTTCGGTAAAGCTTTTTCCTGAGCTCTATTTCAAGGTCTCGGCGTTCCGTCCAGTTTGCGAATTTCCTGTTAAGGATTATAAGGATATCAATGTCGGAATATGTCTGAGCTTTCCCTTTTGCATATGAGCCGAACAGGATTACACTGTGAAGGTCAGATTGAAATATATCCTTTAATTCAGATACTATTTTTTCTGAAAGTTTTTTCGTTACCATTTAATCACTCTTATCACTGCTTAGTAAGGCGGGTATCAACGTTCCCGATAAAAGCTACTGCTGGATATATTTCAAACCTATTATCATACGAAATGGGCTTAATAAGCCTTTCATTAAGTAACCAAAGAGACCTAAAATTCACCTTTTCCTTATTATTTAAATCTGGACTATTTGTAAACAGTTGTTTAAAATCTTTTTGAAAATCCCTCTCTTTTATGTCATCTTCTACTTTATCATCTCGGTAGCCATAATAAAATACAACAGCTTGTAATGCTATTTTAATTAGACCTTTATTAATTGATAAATCCTGACACTCGTCTTTCCTTACACTGTTTAGTTGTTTCAAAGCTACATTGAATTTTTTAGAGATTGCGCTACTGTTTGCCCTTTTATAAGCAAAATAACAATGTTTTAATTCCATTATGAAGAAATAATGTTTATAATTTATCCAATAATCAACATGACCAGAATATTTACCTTTTCCATGAGGTTTTCTATAAACAGGGTGTTCCATAACAAAACTGGGAGTTAAATCTGCAATAGACTGGCAAACAACCGAGTGCAATTGTCTCTCTCTGTAACCAAAAATATGATCATGATCTTTTGTATCCTTCAAGTACTTATCAAAGTAATCAGCAGAGTGTGTAATAATGCCACAAATAAGTTTGTCCAAAAAAACTCTTGAAACTTTAGTTCCATCATCATTTTCTTTAGGATATTGGACGACTACCAATCTGCCACAATTTTTTATAGTTTTATATTTAATCAAATAGTCACCCCACCTTCTTCAATACCCCCTTCCCGCAATCACTCCCGTCGCCGCCGCCTTCACGATATCCCTCGAAAGCCCCGCGCCGTCGCTAGCCAGCATAGATATAGGAAGTTCGATTGCTTCTTTAATGTTTTCGAGGGTTTCATCCTTTTCTTTTTCTAGCAGCATTTTGAAGTTCATACTTATCATCTAACAATTTTGTTATATAACATTTCTGTTATATTAGGCATTGGGATTATCACGGTATTAGCATTAAGGAGAAGGTAAAACTTCTCCATCATCTTTTTATATATTCGATGCATTGTTAAAATTAACAGGTGATTTGTGTGCCATTGAAAGAATTTAGCCGATATCTGGAAGGCAAAAATTTTGATGAAATCCTCCATAAAGGTAAAAAAGAGAGTTATGAGCTCATGCTTGCGCAGGGAGTGGCTCCTGTTGCATTGTTTATCTCCAAACTCATGATCGAAGCAATACAGCGGGAAGAAAGCAAGCATGCACTATCTGGACACTTCCGTGCTGTTAGTCTACACACTTGCCGAGGATGTCGAAAAAGAGCGATATAGGCACGTTTCGGCACTTTTTAAACTTATAAATGCCGGCAAAATAAAAGCCATAACTTCCTTTTATGCGCTGCATGAGTTGTTCATAATCGCTTTACAGAATGCACCTGACCTTGAAACCGGTTCTATATTCGGAAAAGAGGCATTGAGTAAGATACTGGAGACAAAGATAATCCTTGCGCCGCTGCTGAAAAGAGAGGACAGGATACTTCATTCAGAAACATTCTCAAAACTGAATGACGCATCAGACATACCTCATGCAATTTCAGCGCTTGTTTATAACTGTGAGGACATTGTTGCATACGATGATCATTTTAAAGCCACCAGCGATGTAATTCCTTATTTAATGCCAGAAGAAGTGATTAAAGAATAGATTTTATCCACTTTTCTTCAATATCCCCCTTCCCGCAATCACCCCGGTCGCCGCCGCATTCACGATATCCCTCGAAAGACCCGCGCCGTCCCCTGCCGCGAAAAGGTTCTTAATCGAGGTCTCCATGTTCTTATCCACCAGAACCTGCATGGAATAGAACTTCACCTCTGGCGCATATAAAAGCGTTGAGTCCGCAGCCACGCCCGGGATTATCTCATTCAATACCTCAAGCCCTTCCTTTATGTCAGTGACGATTCTATGGGGCAGCGCCATGGAAATATCCCCGGGCGTCACGTCCTTTAACGTATTAACCACAACATTCTTCTTGAGCCTTTTTTCAGTGCTGCGCCGTCCCCTGCGAAGGTCGCCCATCCTCTGCAATACAGGTCTTCCTCCGCCTATCGTTGTTGCAAGTTTGGCAATGCTTCTTCCATACTTTATGGTGTTCTCCAGCGGCTCGGTAAGCTCCACCCTCACAATAAAAGCAAAATTCGTGTTCTCAGACTCCATGTTCCTCATGGAATGACCATTCGTGGCAATGAAATCCTCGTACTCCTCCTTGACCACGAAACCATGCTCGTTTGTGCAAAAGGTTCTCACAAAATCATCGTATGTCTTCGTCTGGATATGGAATTTCGGGTCGCGGTTTATCTTTGTAATCGGGTCCATAATGATTGCAGGCACTTCAACCCTCACGCCAACATCGATAGGCGCGTATTTTGCCGCTATCTTGTGTTTCTTCACAACCTCGTCAATCCACGCGGCGCCAATCCTTCCAGGTGCGATAATCGTAAAACGGGAGCGCATCTCCGTTCCGTCCTGCAACATTACACCGGCACAGGTATCGTTCTCGATAATAAGGTCTGCCACCTTGGTTTCAAGCAGGAATTCAATGCCTCTCTCCTTCAGATCCTTCTCAAAGTTCTCGATAACCAAAGGTGCATTATCCGAACCGATATGCCTCTGGATTATTTCAATAAACCTCGCTCCCACAGCAGCAGCACGGCGTTTCAACTGCTCCACCTCATCTCCTTTGGGTACATAAAGCTGCTCCGGCGCCCCGTATCTCACGAATACCTTATCCACATGGTCAACAAGCTGCCATGCATACTCAGGGTCTCCTGTCTGCTCAGCAAGGTCTCCACCGATATCAGGGCGAAGGTTAAGGGTGCCGTCAGAAAAAGTCCCGGCTCCGCCTACTCCGCACATGATATCGCAGGGGTCGCAGTGCATGCAGATGCTGTGCAGGTTCATCTTGCACTCGCGCTTATCAATATCCCTTCCCTTATCAATAATAAGCACGTCCATTCTGCCTGCAAGTTCATCTGCCGCGAACATGCCCGCAGGTCCTGCCCCCACTATAATCACATCATATTCTTTCTTTTTCGTCATGATATTACCTCTGAAAGCCGATTCGAATCCCGCGCATTCTTGATTTCCCTGGCGATACGCCTTCCTGTTGAGAGTTTTTCATCCACCAGATCCGAATACGGTGAACCTGAAATGAACAGATTGGTTCCAGCCACGATGCGCGCTGAAATCTCAAACACTTTCAACTCAAGTGAGTCGGTTACTACTGCTTCAAGACAGAATGGTCCTATCATGCCTCCAAACAACTCAAGTGATTTCTCAACTACCTGCTCCCCCATCTCGAATATCCTGGGGAGCAGTGATTCCCTTACTATGAGAGGCTGGTTGCCAGTTACCACAAACGTGGGATAAATACCTGCCCCGGCTAACTCCGTCGGTGAGCCAATCCTGAAAATCTCATCCGCATTCGATTCCACGCGCCTGTCAATGCCCAGGAGTTCAAGAGCCCCCTTACTCAATTTGTAGCCTTCCTGCTTGATAGGTGAATAAAAATAATGCATGTAATAGCGTGTTCCAAGAACGAATTCCTGTATGGTGTATTTTTCTTTGGTATTAATCCTTTTCTGGAAGTCTGAATAATTCTTCACAACAAAGAAACCCATCCCGCCTTTTGCACCGTAATACTTTACCATCATGGGCGAATCGATATCCTCGGGGTTCTTTATCTGGCGCGGCATTTTTATGCCCGCGGACTCAAGCCATTCCCGGCTCATCTCCCTGTCTGATTCCCATTCAAGCACGCGGCGGTTGCCGAATGTGGGAAGGCGAAGCTTCTGGAAATTTGTGGCTCCGAGGTACTCCACAAAAGAGCCGTGAGGTATCAGTATGGCGTTTTTCTTTGCAAGTTCGCTTGATTTTGAGAGGATTTCCCTGTAATCTTTCACAACGAAGAATTCATCAGGTTTTGCCTTCGGGAAAGCATCATAGAATTTTGGCGGCGCACCCAGGCATATCCCGATTGTCTTGAAGCCCTCTTTTCTTGCCCCGTCGAAAATCTGAAGGCTGCTGTGCGAACATACCGTGGCGATAGCTAGATTATCCTTATCGTAACCCTCTAAAATCTCAAGTATCTCCAGCTCTGCGACCATTATGCACCTGTGTAGTGCAACACTTATATATTTTACTGGGTTAATTAATCTTGTGGAAAGGTTTCGTGGTAAGCTTTCCTCTACAAATACGATAAATCTGACTTAATTTTTTTGAAATAAGGCATATATATATGGTCTTGGCTCGCCCGAAGGCATATAATGTGTATAATCAAAATATTCAAGCAGGCTAAAATCCGCTCCTAAGAATTTTGCCAGTATGTTCTGGTCATAATTTTTAACATCCAAACCGCTGCATTTTTTTGCGCCCTCTAACGAAAAGGCAGCGATAATAACATAACCACCTTTTTTAATCACTTTCTTTAGCGTAGATAAATACATGTATTGCTGGTCATCTTTTAATAAAAAATGTAATACTGCCCTGTCATGCCACACAGCAATATCTCTTAGATCCTGGATATGAATTGGCTGGGTAATATCATCTACCATCCATCTTACCAGGGAGGCTTTTTCTTTACCCAATCTTTCTTTTAGCTTGTTCAAAGCTATTTCACTTATGTCGGTAGCAATGATATTACTGAATCCCTGGTTAATGAGATAATCAACAAATGTTGATGCACCTGCCCCCACATCTAATATAGATTCGTCTTTATTAATATGACATTTAGATAGTAATTTTATAGAAGGCTCAGGGATTTCTTCGTACCATGTCAGCTCATCTACATCTAATGCCGCATAAATTTCATTCCAGTGCTCTTTCATTGAGTCATTCATAATCGTTCTTGATAATTTATGCCTCACATAAATAACAGTTATCCTTCAATCAGGAATTTGTAGAGTCATGAAAGTTTTGTTAATTTTACAACTTTATTTCGTTTTCCTATGCCGAATGGATGATATATAAAGTCAAAGATTTCGGGACTCACATATGTGAAAGCCATCCAATTGTTTAAATACTTTTAATCATATTTTGGTTCAGGGATGGAAATCAAACTAGGATCCAACGACTTCGTGAAAATACTTGCGATAGTAGCCGGAATGGCTTTTATCATGATTTCGGTAGCGTATGGGATAACGTATATAATAGCAGAAGGGGTCTCCCCAATCCCGCCGTATCTTATCCTGTTTATATTCGCCGTCGGCTTTGTTCTGGCTTCGGTGTTCTTTGAAAAACGGGGTGCAATGTATCCCTGGTCGCTTGTGGGCGGTGCAATCGCATCGGCAATTTCAGCGTTTATAATTACAGCTTCCATCGGCGGAATAAAATACATCTGGGAAAAAGGACTTGGGGGTCTGAGTACGGATACGGCTTTTTATGCCCTTTCGATAAGCATAATCCTGAGCATGGTTTTACTCAATCTTGCGAGACACAAGCTTTAACAGTGAAGACCTTTCTGGATTACAGTACGCGAAAGAATGAATAATCAGGAAGAGCATTATAACGATAATATGGGAAAAATCCACGTACTCGATGATGCGACAATAAACAAGATTGCGGCCGGCGAAGTGATAGAACGCCCCTCCTCTGTCGTCAAGGAACTTATCGAGAACTCCATTGATGCCAATGCTTCCGACATTAGGGTTGAAGTTATCAAGAGCGGAAAGAAGCTGATAAGAGTAACCGATAACGGGTGCGGGATGGGTAAGGAGGATGCTGCGCTTTCATTCATGAAGCATGCCACAAGCAAGATTGGCAAAATTGACGATCTCGAAACTGTGAGAACAATGGGGTTTCGAGGCGAGGCGTTATCCTCCATTTCTGCCGTAGCCAAGGTAGAAATAATCACGAAAACAAGAGAAGAGTTATCAGGAACAAAGGTAACGGTTCATGGCGGAAAATTGATGGGCACAGGCGAAGCAGGAGCTGCAGACGGAACTGCAGTCACAGTCGAAGAGCTTTTTTACAATACCCCGGCAAGAAAAAAATATCTCAAATCTGACAGCACCGAACTTGCGCACATAATTGATGTTGTGACAAGAAATGCACTCGGACATAACAATATATCTTTCACTTTACTTCATAACGGGGCGGAGATATTGCGCTCACCCGCCTCGGAACTTCAGGACACAATAATCCACATCTACGGCAACGAAGTGGCAAGGGCGATGCTTCCTGTTTATTTCGAATCAAGCCTTGCAAAGGTAACAGGATTCGTATCAAAACCTTCCCTGACGAGGGGCAGCCTGTACTTCCAGAATTTTTACATCAATGACAGGAGCATCGGTTCCAGGGCTATAAGCTTTGCTTTGAGGGACGGGTATGGCTCACTCATTCCCAGAGGGCGTTTTCCCATAGCGATTTTAAAGATATACGTGGACACTAAGGAAGTGGACGTCAATGTACATCCCACAAAAAACCAGGTTCGCCTGAGCCATGAGAGGGAAATATGCGATTCGGTTGCCCATGCTGTTAAAATTGCCCTGTCGCAAAAGAATCTTATTCCTGATGTTGGTAATACAAAAAAACAATCGCAGCTTTACGAAAACGCCCAGGAAATACCTCTTGTGAGGGAAACGGGCACAGGATTCAAAGTTTCTATTAAAGATACAGAGAGAAGACTCAGGCAAACAGAACGATTTGCCGATGAGAAAAATAAAAAAATGGAATTGCCGCAGGTTAAGGTTCTCGGGCAGGTGGGCAGCTTATATATTATTGCCGAAACCAGCGATGGACTGATGATAATAGACCAGCATGCGGCCCATGAGCGCATATTCTACGAACAGGTGCGTGAATCGAGGCGCAGCGATTCCCAGGAGCTAATAGTTCCCATTAACCTTGAACTTGATTCCAGGGAGAAGGTCTTGATTAAGGAATGCGTCCCCTATCTTGAAGAGTTTGGCTTCAGGATATCAGAATTCGGACCAGATGCTTTTGCGGTCACGGCAGTACCCGATGTGCTCGGAAGGCTTGAAGACCCAGAGCTGGTGCACGACATAATAACAGACATCCTTTCTGAGGAGAGGATAAAGGATGAGACAGGGCTCTTTGAGCGTGTTACTAAAAGTATCGCATGCAGAAGCGCGGTCAAGGCAGGGGCGCAATGTTCCCAATCGCAGATGGAAGGGCTCATAGCACAGCTTTTCCTGACGGAGAACCCGTATACCTGTCCTCACGGCAGACCAACCATGGTTTCTTTTAACAGGCAGGAACTTGACAAGATGTTCAAGAGAAGTTGATTGAAAACATTTGGTAAAGTTTATAAGTGACTATAATCATTTACAGGATGGGATTATGAAACCAGGGTATCTGCTCACTATTATATTGGCTTCTGTGTTGATTCTGTCCTTTGGCATTGTTTTTCTAAAAGGCGATGTTCTTCAGCCTGAGCCTGATTACAAGCCGCCATCGTCCCTTTCAATCCGGGAAGTGGATGTCAAACCTGTTGAAGTGACCAGTTCCACGATAGAAGTGAATATTACTGCGTATGTAAACCATGCCGGGGGTAAAACAGAGAACGCAACCATGCTCATAAGAGCTATAAGCAGCGATACAAGACTGCTGGAGACTCAGGTTTCTGCGCCGATACCCGACACTGATTCGGACCTGGAAAAAACGCTTGCTGTTTCAACGAATTTAACGGTGGAAAGAAACGGCGGCTATGACCTGAATATCCTGCTTTTTGATAACGGAAGTATAAGCGACAGCGGCTCGGTGAGCATCCGCGGCTTGAATGCGCTTACGCCGGAATCAAAGCGCAGCGGAGTGGTTCTGAGCAATATCGATTTTACTGTCAGCAATGTATCGGCAGGCAGGGTTTCCATCAAATCCGACATCTACCTTGAAAATAAAGGTCAGGATGCTTCGGAAAACCTCAAAATGATCGTCAAGGCACGGGAGGCGGCTTCCAACCTGCTTGCGGATAAAACAGGTACTGATACCGGTGTTATTGCAAGCGAGGCTACAGCGGTTAAAAGCGTGCAACTGGTTGTGCCGGACGGGTACAATTACATGGTGGTGGTGGAGCTCTGGAGAGGGGATACCATGATAAACAGCTGGGAGAAGCCTGTGCTTCTTGCGCCTACGAAGACAGTTCCCAAGGAAAGCACGGAGAAAAATGTGAACATCGAGGTTTCAAAGTTCGTGCGCGAAGCAGGAGTGCAGGGCATACAACCGGGCATGGTATATCCAATGGCAACTGCAATACCTGCTGCGTACGCAGGAGCGCCCAAAACGCCTGGATTTGAGACATTCGCTGCTGTATCAGCGCTCTTAATTGTATTTGTATTGAGAAGGAGGTTGTAAAATGGTCAGTCGTGAGAAATTGGAGGATTATTTTTACCTGGGAATTTTCCTTATAGCCATGTTATTTGCGTTAATATCCGTATTCGGTCTTTATTACGCAATCAACACGCTCATATCAACCTGGTTTTCATACAGGTACCAGCCCATATTCAATGCGCTTTTCAGCCTGGCAATTCTGGCCATCAGCATTTATCTGATAAGAGAGAGACTGATAAAAAGATAGAAGCAGCTTAAACTTTTTTGCATATTTTTGTCGTTATTGTAGTTTCCATCAACATTGATATACCCATGCGTAAATATATCTCTTAGATTTTAGAAAACCAGAACACTCGTTACGAAAACTTTAACATGAAGGGTTCAACTTGAAATGGATTGACAGGCTCTTTGGACAAAAAGAAGAATCTCCATCCCAGATAAAATTTGAGGAGCTTCCAGAATGGCTTGCTGTAAAGTCAAAAAAAATATCCTCTGAAATCAGCAAAAATGCCTCTTCTCGCTACTTCGAGATCCAGGGTGCCCTCGAGGAGATAAAAGAGAGCACTGCTTTACTTGAAGAGGCACAGCCTGAGGGAAGATTCCATCTCAAAATGGTGAAGATTGCCACAAGCAACCGGGATAACATGGCACGGCAGGTAAGAATGCTTCTGGAGAATATAACCATCCCGCAGGCTTCTGACATCAAAAGCATAGTGGTTTTTCATGAAAACGCAATGCAAACCCTGACCGTATGTCTTGAGAACATGATGAAGAGTTATCAGTATACCAAATTGCTGTTTATCGAAGAATCAAAAAACGTCATAGCAGATGTGAATGCGCTTGGAAGACTTCTTAATCAATTGATCGAACCCATAAACGATCAAAAAAATGTGCTGGATGCTTTTGAAAATGCCAGAGGCTTGATACATAATATAAAAAATATGACCTCGGATATCGAGCTCAGGGAAAAAGTAATAAAAGAAAACCAGGAAAAAATTAGTCTTTTGAAAAATGAGATTGAAGAGAAACAAAAAGCTCTTTCCCTCCTTAAGGAAAACGACTCCTGGAGACAGTATACAAATTTAAGGAGCGAGCTTATGTTGCTTGAAAACAATGCAAAAAAAGTAGAATCCGAAATCAGGGGTATTATTTCCCCTCTGAACAAAGCCCTGGGCAGGCTCAAGCAGTTGAGCGACAGCGGGCGGTACACCCTAAAACCACAGGACAAAGAAGGTTTGAATTTTTGCATATCCGACCCGGTAAAGGTAGTTCCTGATTTCTTTATTGAATTTCAAAAAATCGTTGGAAGTGGTGTCCTGAACCTGACGCCTGAAAAAAACAATAAAATCCTGGAAGAAACAAGTCTTGTAATACCATCTCTTGGGAAATACAAAAATGAATATCAGCTGCTTGTCCTGGATATCGGAAGGAAAAAAGATGAGATATCCAAATTGAACGCAGCCCATGAAGAAGCACACCTGACCAGGGTAAGTGCAGATTTGCATGAGAAACTTACTGCTCTTGAAAAGGAACTTGGAGCATCACAAGAGCGTCTTGCATCCCTTAAACATAATATTGAATTGAAAAGGCATGAATTACAGCAGTGCATATCTGTCATCGATGCCAGAGTGAAGATATCCTGACTTTGATGAACCCAAAGAATATAACTCTTTTTTAGACGGGTTCATCCAACATGGAAAAGTGTATGTATTATTAACCCTAATAGAATAGTGGGAGAATAACCATGCCAAACATGCTATATGTCCAGACCAGCGGAATCGATACCCCGGAGCGTCTGTATTCACCTTTTATCCTTGCCCAGACCGCAAAAGCAATGGGGATAGACGCAACAATATATTTTCTCGGAATGGGAATAACAGTGGTGAAAAAAGGGAATGCAGCGAAGATAAAGATGGGAAGTTTTCCGTCCTTAAAAGAAGTCATGGACGAGGCGGTAAAAGCAGGAGTAAAACTCATGGTATGCGAGCAGAGCTGCCAGCTCATAAACCTTGCAAAGGGAGATTTCGTTCCAGCGGCTGAAATTGTTGGGGCTGCCACGCTCAATGATCTAGTGCTTGAAGCGGACGGAACGATGTGGTTTTAGGGGAAGTATGAAAATCCAGTGGAAATGTTCGTTATGCGGCTATCAGTTCGAGGGGGAGGCGACACCACCAGGCAGGTGTCCATCATGTAAAGAGGCTTGCGCTTTTATCGATGCGACCTGCTACATACCTGAATGCGAAGGTCCAGAGGGAAGAGATAGACGGATATAATGTTAAAACAAGGTGAAAAAATGAGACAGGCTTACATGGATTACGGTGCAGCCTCGCCAGTTGATGCGCGAGTGCTTGAAGCCATGATGCCATATTTTGATAAAGATGTTGGGAATCCCTCTTCCCTTCATTCTGCAGGAAGAAAAGCCAAACGGGAGCTTGAGAGCGCACGTCTAAAAGTTGCAAACCTGATTGGCGCGCCGAATCCGAAAAGCATCACATTCACTTCCTGCGCCACTGAATCTAACAATCTTGCCCTGCGTGGTGCTGCTATGCGGTATAAGGATAAAGGGAATCATATAATAACCACTTCCGTGGAACACATGTCTGTGATGAATCCCCTGAAAGATTTGCAGAGAAGCGGGTTTGAGGTCACGCATATTCCTGTGGATAAAGATGGGCTGGTAAGTGCCGAGAAAATAAAGAATGCGATTACGGACAAAACTATACTTATGTCCGTGATGTACGCCAATGGAGAAGTGGGAACGGTGCACCCCATAAAAGAAATAGGCGAGATCGCAAGAGATAAGAAGATACTGTTCCATGTGGATGGGACGGCTGCAGTTGGCAAGGTGCCTGTCAATGTCGAAGATGAAAACATCGACCTTCTGACTATATCTTCCAATGATATGTACGGTCCAAAAGGCGCTGGGGCGCTCTATATCAAACAGGATGTAAGGCTCATGCCTTTCATGCTTGGCGGAGGGCAGGAATCCGGCATGAGAAGCGGCTCCGAGAATATCTCCGGCATAGTGGGGATGGGGAAAGCTTCGGAACTTGCCCAGAAGGAAATGGTCGATGAAGGCGCACGGCTCATAAAGATGCGGGACAGGCTGATAGATAATATCCTGAAAATGGAGTATACTTACCTCACAGGTCACAGGACAAAGAGGCTTCCCAACAATGCAAGTTTTAGATTCAGTTTCATCGAAGGCGAGAGCATCATATTGCAGCTCAACGACCTGGGAATAACAGCAAGCACGGGTTCGGCATGTTCCACGAAAACGCTTGAGCCGTCGCATGTGCTTATTGCTTTGGGATTGAGGCATGAGGAAGCACACGGTTCACTTCTGCTCACGCTCGGCAAATCGAACACGGAAGAGGATGTTGACTATGTCATAGACTCAGTACCTAAAATAGTAGCTAAACTCAGGGCATTATCGCCGCTTTATCATGAGAAATAGGTGAAATAAATGGAAGAACAATTCGAATATTCAGAAAAGGTAATGGATCATTTCAGGAACCCGCGGAATGTGGGTGAGATCAAAGATGCGGACGGAGTGGGAAGAGTCGGGAATCCCGTATGCGGGGATTTGATGGAGATCCAGATAAAAGTCGAGAATAATATCCTGAAGGATGTGAAATTCAAGACGTTCGGCTGCGGCTCTGCGATTGCTACGAGCAGCATGATCACAGAAATGGCGATTGGAAAAACGCTTGAAGAAGCGCTCAAGATCACCCGCGGCGATGTTGCGGCCGAGCTTGACGGTCTTCCCCCTATCAAAATGCACTGCTCTAACCTTGCTGCGGATGCCCTTCACGCTGCCATACAGAATTACATGAGCAAAAAAGAAGAGCACGCAAAGATTGAGGCAGAGAAATACGATTTTGACGTGATCGTTGTGGGAGGGGGCCCGGGCGGGCTGACTACCGGCATATTGTGCGCCTACAGGGGCCTTAAAACTGCCATCTTCGAGGCTTCAAACTGGGGGGGCATTCTTTCATGGCTATGCCCTAACAAGATGATCGAGAACTTCCCAGGGCTTTGTGAGAAATCAACATGCCAGGACCTTGTCAACCAGTGGGTGAATGAAGCCAAGAAATTGAAAGTGGAATTAAAAAAGGAACGTGTGAATGAGATCACCCAGGACAGGAAGATCATTGCGGAAAGCGGAGAATACAAAGGGAAGATAATTGTTCTCGCCACGGGCAGCTCCCCTGCCGCCGGAGGCGTCAAGGGTGAAGAGAAATTCAGCAAGAACGAACGGGGAGTATATTATTATGTCACGAATCCTGAGAAATTAACAGGAAAGCGCGTTCTCATCGTGGGCGGGGGCAATTCAGCCGTTGATGCAGCTTTGAGTTTGGCAGATACTGCCGACCTCATTACTATAGCGCACAGGAAAGACGAGTTAAGGGCAGAGCCCTACAAGATCGAGCGCATGAAATCGATCGATAAAATCAAGGTTTTGTACAATACCGAGGTTCTGGAAATCACAGGAACAGACAAGGTCGAAAAAGTCATCATGAAAGACCTGAAGGAAGATGAAACCATCCAGCAGGTCGTGGATGCAGTTGTGCTGGCAGTGGGCATGACACCGAATACTGAGATATTCAAGAAGCTCGGACTTGAGATGGATGAGAAAGGATACCTGAAGACCGACAAAACCCAGAAAACAAATATCGATGGGGTATATGCAGTCGGAGACGTCGCCTCTGATTTGCAGCTCGTTGTGGTAGCGGTGGCGCACGGTGCAACTGTGGCGCACAATGCGTATATTGAATTGAGGAAACCTTATTGGAGATGAGATTGGAACAAACGGGGAATAAATATGGCGAAAGTGGCAATAATATACGATTCTGCAACGCATAATACCGAGATGATGGCAAAAGCGATAGCAGACGGAATAAAGTCAGAAAAAGTGGATGTGAAACTCTCGCATGTCCATGAGGCAAAGATTGAGGATATCAAGAATGTTGACGGTGTGGTTCTCGGTTCGGGTACTTATCATCATGAAATAATGCCAGCCCTTGAGGTGTTAATTGACCAGGCAAAGGATGTGGACCTCAAAGGAAAAGTTGGGGCAGCCTTCTGTTCCTATGGCTGGTCTGCGGAAGTGGTGGACCTGATCACGAACAGGTTGAAAGGTTACGGCATGGAGACTTTAGAAGGGCTTCTGATACATGAAAAACCTGATGAAGCAGGGTTGGAGAAGTGCAGGGAGTTTGGGAAACGAATTGCGATGAAGGTGAAAGGGCGTTAGAAAGAAACCGCAGATAAAGGCGCCCGCATATCAACATATTTTCCCACATTTTCCATTAAATTCTGATATAGTCTATCAAGCTAATCAAGTTTCAATCCAAATCTTTTGACTCTCTTTCAACCATTTTCCTTGTTGTTTGCTGTACTGTCCAATTATTAAATATATGACCGCGTAATAATTTCCACGGGCGTCATTACAGCTTTGTTTATATCATAATCAGATGGGTTCCATGTAACAAGAGCATCGCTGTACTGTTCGGCATGCGCTCCAATAATAAAGTCAGGCAATATACGTTTTAACGACCGTTTATTTTTTAACAGGTTTATTGCATAGAGCTCACCTGCTTTTTTTGCGGTTTTTGCGGTTGTACATTTTACCTCGATGTTATTCACGGCTAAGAAGCGCTGCAGACGCTTTTCTTCATTTGCCGAATCGTTTGATAGATAAACCCCGGTATAAAGTTCGGCATATACAATATCTGCAATGTATATCTCATGTCCTGCATGTTTTACCCATGCAAAAAAGCTGTCTGTATCATTTGAAAATTTGTCTCCTTTGAAATGGCTTATGATCACATTTGTGTCCAGCGAATATTTCATTTCTTCCCACGCATCCAGTTCACTATTTCAACCGCATCCTCCATTTCTTTAAACACGGGATGTTTGCGCCATGCGCCTTTTGTCTCTTTCATGACTTTATCCCAGTTCTGATCGATTTTTTCTACCTGGATTTTTCCGCGCTTATATGAAATATCCAGGACATCGCCTACTGCAATCCTGGCTTTTTTACGGATTTCTTCTGGAATTGTAATTTGATGCCTCCGTGCAACTTTTGTTTTCATTCAAAATCACCAATAATCCTATTGGATAAATAGGAATATATAGTTATTCGGCTTTCACCCTCTTCCTCCCGGTCAGCAGCTCGTACACTTTAATACCCATACCAACAATTATTAATCCTGAAATACATAATAAATTGAGGAGTTAGTAATGCCAACAATTGTTCATTTTGACCTGCCTGTAGATGATCTGGAGAGAGCGAAGAAATTCTACGAAAAGCTGTTCGACTGGAAATTCAATCAGGTGCCGATGCCAACACCCTTCTACTTTATCGAGACAAAAGATTTGAATGGGAACCCTGCAGTAGGAGGCGGGATGGGAAAAAGAAGATTGCCTTCGCAGAATATTATGAACTACATCGGCGTATCCTCTGTTGAAGAATACATTGTAAAGGTAAAGAAGCTGGGTGGTAATATCATCACGCCCAAAACGGCAGTGCCTCGCTGGGGTTATCTTGCGATATGTGTTGATACGGAAAATAATACATTCGGCCTCTGGGAAGAAGACAGGAACGCAAAGTAATATTCATATTCCGCCATTCTCCCTTCAAGCACAATGAATGTCAATGTATCAGAGTTACCGTTTTTTCCATTTATCTGGTAACATCTGCGGTTAATTGTTTGATTCAAGCCCCTCCTGTTCGGAGAACTGCAGGCATTGGGTTCGGAGGGAGCCTGATGCGAATTCTCCACTCGAATATTGCTGCTCTCCCATTTACATCCAGAGTGTCCCAACTTTATTGTCGCGCTAACATCCCGCAAGCAGGCTTTCAGAGCAGTCCGCTTCTGCCTTCAGCGCCAGTAATATTAACCTAATACAACCGTCTGCGCCTGTTACGCTGCTGCCCTTTTTTAACAATAGGCTTATTCATATTAGGCCTGTTCATCCTTCTTTCAGGCTGTCTAATAACGACCTTCTCAAAAGCAGGCACTGTCTCTTCCTTTATATCCACATCATTTTCCTTTAAGACGGCTGAAAAATTATCATAATCCTTGCTTGAAAGGATATTTATCGCCTTTCCTTCCGCTCCCGCTCTTGCAGTCCTTCCTATCCTGTGGATATACTGCTTGCTCTCCCGGGGAATATCGTAATTATAAACATGCGAAACACCCTGGATATCGAGCCCCCTTGCAGCCACATCCGTGCATACAAGGATGCAGGATTTCCCGGAATGGAATCTATCCATGACATTGTTACGTTTTCCCTGCGGCAATCCTCCATGAATGGCCATTGCATCTATATTTGCAAATCTCAAGTTCTTTGCAACTTTGTCGGTATTTCTCTTGGTATTGCAAAAAACCATGACAAGGCGTGAGTTTTCATGCTTCAGAAGATGCACCAGCAAATTAAATTTTAAATCTTCTCCAACATCATAATAAGTCTGAACCAGTTTCTTGGGGTCAACATAAGAATCCACCGAAACCTGAAGCGGTTTTTTCATGTGCTTCTGGGAAAGCCTGACAACATCCTTTGTGATCGTTGCCGAGAAAAGAAGAGTCTGCCTCTCTTGCGGGCATTTTCTGATTATTCTCTCCACGTCATCCTTGAAGCCCATATCGAACATCCGGTCTGCTTCATCAAGCACAAGGGTTTTTACATTGCCAAATTTAATAGTATTTCTCTGGATATGATCAAGTATCCTGCCCGGTGTTCCTACCACAACATCTGCAGTCCGCAAACCCTGGATTTGCGGATTGATCCCCACGCCCCCGTAGACCGCAATGATTCCCAGAGGTTTGTACTTTGAGAATTTCGACAGAGCCTTTGAGACCTGCTCAGCCAGTTCTCTTGTGGGAGTCAGTACCAGAGCCTGGATGCCTTTTCCCCGCTCTGAACTCTTTATTATACCGGAAGCAAATGCAAGCGTCTTTCCGGAACCTGTTGCGGACCCGGCTATAACGTCTCTCCCTGCAAGTATCAAAGGGATGGATTTTTCCTGTATTTCACTCGGGTTTTCGAATTTCTCATCATTTATTGATTTCAAAACGGGCTCACTTATGCCCAGATTTTTAAAACTTTCCATATTATTTTTTTGAAAAAGCGTGATGCTGTTTCTTATTAACCTCTTTAATTTATATTAGAACAATTAAGAGCTATAAGCACAACTTTATAAAAGTCTAGATTAATTTACTGCTTAATAGTTATTAACCGCTGATAATGGTGGACGCCCTTTTATACCTTTGCCTGTTTTGGTTGAAAGTCTGAGAATTTATCCTCTTGTAAAAAACGCTCGCCAGGCGAAGACGAACCTTTCAGAGCCGCTGGCTCAAACGCTCAAACCAAAGTTTTTAATATACAGCGTTATAAATTATCATGCATATAATTGAAGCATGGGAACAGCCGAAAAATAACGGTCAATACAGGGGGCTAATACCACGATACAAAAAATCCGCAAAAGAGACGGAAGAATAGTGGAATTTGATGAGTCAAAGATAGCAACTGCTGTCTTTAAAGCTTTTATAGCCACAAAAAGCAAGGACGGGAAGAGAGCAGAGGATATAGCAAACCAGGTCGTGGGAATTATCGAGCAAAGAATCCCCGGAATTCCTGGCGTTGAAGATGTTCAGGATGCCGTGGAGGAAGCATTGATAAAAAATGGATATGCAGGAGTTGCCAAGGCTTACATCCTCTACAGGGAGAAGCGCGCCCAGATAAGAAAAGCCAAAGGATTTTTCGGCGTAAAGGATGATGAATTGAAGTTAAGCGTTAATGCTGTGCGGGTGCTTGAGAGGCGCTACCTCTTAAAGGATGAACACGGGAACGTAATAGAGACGCCTGCGCAGCTTTTCAGGCGCATCGCAAAAGCCATCGCTCTTGACCCTGAATCCGAGGAAGAATTTCTCAGCATGCTTGTAAACCTCGAATTCCTCCCAAATACGCCCACGCTTATGAACGCAGGCACTGACCTTGGTCAACTATCCGCATGCTTTGTGATTCCTGTTGAGGATTCACTTGTGGGCATTTTCGATGCCGTAAAGCACATGGCGATAATCCAGCAATCAGGCGGGGGCACGGGTTTCTCGTTTTCACGCCTACGCCCAAAAGGAGATATAGTAAGATCCACGAAAGGCGTAGCTTCAGGTCCTGTTACTTTCATGCGGGTGTTCGATACCACCACGGATGTGATAAAACAGGGGGGCAAACGCAGAGGGGCGAACATGGGGATACTCAGGGCTGACCATCCTGATATTATAGAGTTCATAACCTCGAAAACAAGAGAAGGCTTCCTTACGAATTTCAATATCTCCGTGGCTGTGGATGACAAGTTCATGAAAGCCGTGCTCGAGGACGGGGAGTATGAATTGATAAATCCTCGCAACAGGGAGGTTGTGAAGAAAGTAAGAGCGCGTGAGATATGGAATCTCATCATCACAATGGCTTGGAGGACAGGCGACCCTGGGGTGGTTTTTATCGACGAGATCAACAGGCATAATCCGACGCCGCAGGTTGGCGAGATAGAGAGCACTAACCCTTGCGGCGAACTCCCTTTATTGCCATACGAGTCATGCAATCTCGGCTCAATCAATCTTGCAAAAATGGTAACTGTTGGCTCAATTGACTGGGAAAAGATTGCAAAAACAATAAATACTGGCGTGAAATTCCTTGATAATATAATAGATGTAAATAAATATCCCATTGGTGAAATTGAGGCAATTACAAAAGCTAACAGGAAAATAGGGCTTGGTGTGATGGGCTTCGCCGACATGCTTGTGCAGCTCGGCATACCGTACGATTCAGAGGATGCACTGAAAACGGGGGAAGAGATAATGAGTTTCATACAGGAAAAATCCCATGCAGCATCTGAACAATTGGCAAAGGGGCGCGGTGCATTCCCGAATTTCCCCGGGAGCATCTATAAAGATAAAAAACCTCTTCGAAACTCCACCGTGACAACGGTAGCGCCTACAGGAACTATAAGCATCATTGCAGGATGTTCAAGCGGCATCGAGCCATTGTTTGCGGTTTCTTTCGTGAGGAACGTTATGGAGGGAACGAAGCTGCTTGAGGTGAACCCTTATTTTGAGGCTGTAGCTAAGGAAAGAGGTTTTTACAGCGAGGAACTTATGATGAAAATCGCTAAAACCGGGACGCTTAAAGGCATAGAAGAGGTACCTCTGGATGTGAAGCGGGTTTTCGTCACGGCTTTTGATATAGCACCACAATGGCATATGAGGATGCAGGCTGTTTTCCAGAAATACACCGATAACGCTGTCTCAAAGACCATCAATTTCCCGCATGATGTTGATATCAAAGATGTAGAAAGGGCTTATATGCTTGCCTATGAATTAAAATGTAAGGGGATTACGGTTTACCGCTATGGCAGCAAGGCGCAGCAGGTATTATATCTCGGGGACGTAACTGACAGATACGTATCGGCGGATGCTGAATATGCAGGCGGGTGCCCGGCGCCGGTGTGCCCGGTGTGATGTTCATTGATATAGAGAGCAGCGAGCTTTACTCACTAATTATCTTCTTCGCCCAGTTGAAAACTCATTCTGCAATTTTAAGAGCCTCAAGGTATTCTCTTTCATCAACAGGCTCAAACTCCCCAGGATAGCGCGTACCGACTGCGTATGCGGTAAGTGAAACAGCTTCTTTGATTTCATCTGATACATCTAAACCGCTGTCCTCTATGAGTTCTATGAGATAAGCAATGGAATGAGTTTTTGGAAAAGGTACGCCCCTTTGGACAAGCAAAGCTTTGATGGATTTCTCAACAGCCTGTTCACAGTCAAAGCAGAGATCTTCATATAATACTTCCTCGGAAACTTTCCCTAATTTTGCTCGAAACAGATTGCTGTTGGCTCTTTTTAACCATTCCTCAACCAGAGATTGGCTTTTCATAGACCACTTTCCCATGACTTGAGATTTCTTTGTAGATCATGAAGGGATTGTCTTTTAACTCCTCAAAACGCTCAGGCGTTTCAACAATAACATCAATCGGCGCCCCGACACCGATTATAAAACTATAAATCCTTTGTGCAAGTTTTCTTCTGTGCTCTATCCCCTTTTTAATTATGCACAGGTCGTAATCACTATCTTTTTTATAATCTCCCCTTGCACGAGAGCCGAAAAGGATTATTTTATCAGGGTCTACGGATTTTATTATGATTTCTATCGCCTTTTTAAGGGGCTTTTCGATTCTCTTGCGAACTTCAGTATCTGGCATATGAATACTGTTAAATTTATTGAGTATTAAACTTATTCCAATCAAGATATAAGGCAGAACATATATTTTTATAGAATTGTGAATAACTTGTAACACAATTTATGAAATGCACATTGTTACAATATCAACCATAAAGCTCGGCATTCTCTATCTGCACTCTTGCCATCTCCACTGCAAGTTTGGTATAATCCTTCCGGTTTATTCTTCCTTTGGTCAGCCAGCCTATGATGCCTTCTTCGTACCCGATATCAGGTTTATCAGAGATTGGCATGAAAGCCTCTGAGATCGTTATCCCTTCCTCGACTACTCTTTTGGTGCACTTCGGCGGGTACTCAAAAGCAGGTCCAAGACCAAGATAAATCTTCGAACCATCATAAACGGCACAGCAGCAGAAGTTCATGTATCCGCTCTGTGTTTGCGGCACTTGCGCTATCCCGTCCTCTATACCCGCAGAGTATTCGCAATCCCTGAAAACCGATTTAGCCCTGAATATCGCGCCTTCGATTATCTCATCAAGGCTCAGGGGCTGTTCCCTCACGCCTGACCTCCCGGCTACGCCTTTGACCTGATAGGAAGGAAAGACCTCCTGCACGGCTTGTATCTTATTCGTGTTCAAAGAAGCAACGAAAATACGTTTCATAGATAATGTGGCTTAATTTTTCTTTTTTTCCTTAAAAAACTTGATGAAATACTTCCATCCTGTCTTGCAGAGAGGCTTCCTTTTTTCCGGGTCTTTTCTTACCCAGTCCATAAGGTAGAAGAACTGCGCCTTGTATTCATCCACGGTCTCCTCTACAATAAGCGGAGGATTCGGGACACCAAGTCCTCGAAGGTATTCGATGAAAAGCTCCTCTCCTTTGTGCTGGGCGATTCCGTCAACCTTCATTACCGTGAATTTATATCCCTCGTTTTTCAGCCACTCTGCAGTTCTGTCGTGGATGCAGCCCGAGCATATCTCTATCTCCTCATCCTTGGGGACTTTTAATCTGAAGAATCCCTGCTCAACTATGTTTCTGGCAGCGGCAAGATAGGTCTTCTTTTTAAATGTATCTAAGTTGAAATGCTCTATCGGGACTATGTCGTAATGAATCTCTTCAGTTTCCTTCCTCACAACTATGATACCCACGCCTCCGATTGGCGTGCCCCACCCCTGGTCATCTATCTGGATTGTCATGATATTTTGAGATTAATTGCGCTCTGCTATGAAAAAAGTTCCTGCCTGATCGAGCGATACTTACTTCCACTCATACATTTCGACGTGCGGGGTCTCGCAGCAAAGACAGCTTCCACATACCACATTGATGGTAAACTGTGGTGCGCCGCAGTCTTCGCATGGCGTGCATTCCTCACACCCTTTCTTACACTGCCGTGTGTCCATAGATATATGTAATTGATTATAGTAAAAATAACTTGCGGTCGAAAAAACTGATGAATCCACCGCAAAGGCGCAAAGAACGCAAAGCGTAGAAGTATATTATGAAAATTATAAATCTGCGGCGCTTCCGCAAACCCCGCGCAGCCGCCTGCCGCACCACCGCCCCGCCGGCGCGCGAGTGAGGGGGGTGGGGAGTTAGAGATGTGGTCACGAAATCATTATAATGTTTACAAGTAATTGAAGAAGTATGTCTAACGGAGTGGTATTCGTCGGGCGAGAAAAAGAAATTGAGGATTTCAGGTCAGCAGTCAATTCTTTAGAAGATGGTGGACGGGCAATGCTTGTGGTCGGCGCAGTGGGGTATGGCAAATCCACGTTACTGCGGGAATTTGAGCGGCGCTGTAATGAAGACGAAAAGATATTTGAAAAAGGGGAAGTAATCGTTATCAGAGATGAGTTCTCGCGCTCTGACGACCCTCTCTCTTTCTTATCAAGGGTTCAGGAAGCGTGGCTCAAAGAAGTCAATCCGAAATCTATGAAAATTATTGGCGGGGTGAAAAAATATAGAACATATCTGGAAGGGGCTATCGATGCAATAGCCACAGGCGCTTCGTTACTGTCACCAGCAGGTGCTCTTATAAGTTCAATGAAAATGGGATTGCCTTCAATGCCAAAGCTTCCCCAGAACATGGGTTTTTTACTTCAGGCGTTTGTTGCTGATCTGGCGGAATTCAAAAAAAACAATCCTGATAAAAGGCTCGTACTTCTTTTCGATGAATACCATAAAATTTCAAATGAAGATATTTTCAATGCGATGTTCGATGATATTATCGAGAATCTCCCAAAAACCAAAAATATCCTGCTTGTAATTGCATCGAGGGAAAAAATGGTTGAAGCTAGTGCTGAACCGCTTAAATTGTTCGAGGAATATGAAACTGCGTCATTTTTTAAAGAAAATCTTGCAATTGACGATAAGAAGTTGGTTACAAAAGCACAGAAACTTCTCAAGGGTCATCCATATAGTCTTGGATTGCTCCTGCGAATCTCAAAAGAAACAAATATCGAGGATGTGATAGAGGGACTTCCCGAAACGAAAGTGGATGATTATCTCCACAAGGAGTTCTTTGACCGTTTGCCTGAAAATGTGCAGAGATTCTTGCGAAAGGTATGCGTACTTCAGATACTCGATGAGAACATCTGCAAATTCGTAATAAGTTCTGATGATTTTGATGAAACTGCCTGTCACAATATATTGAATCAACTTCAAAAGCTGATGGTACTTGATGAGCTGGGCAAAGTAAAGACGTTAAGATTTTACAGGCTTCATGACCTTTTCAGGGACTTTTTGGTGTTGATGAATGAAACATCACTTCCAGGATTGCATCTGAAGGCTGCGGAATATTATAAGAATAAAATCGAAAAGGGAAGAGAAGCTAGAGGGATAGAAATAATGGATGTCAGATTTGCCCTTTATCACTTGCAGGAAAGTAAAGATGTAAATGCTTTTGTCGAAGTATTGAATGACCATCTCGAGGGCCTTCATATGCTTGGTTATGTGATTGAATCATTGAATTATTTCAATAAAATAAATTTTGAGAAAATATCTGATGCTAAAATAAAATCATTCGCTCTACACAATTATGCAATTAATTTATATTGTATAGGAAAGTATGACGAGGCGCTTGATAAATACAACCAGTCATTGGAGATTAAGAAAAAGCTCGGCGACCATAGCGGAATATCAGCTACACTCCATCAAATCGCAATGATTCACGAGACCAAAGGCGACTATGACGAGGCGCTTGATAAATACAACCAGTCATTGGAGATTAGTAAAAAACTCGGCGACCAGCGCAGAATAGCATATACACTTATCCATATCGCAAATATTCACGAACGCAAAGGGGAGTTTGATAAGGCGCTTGATAAATACAACCAGTCATTGGAGATTAAGAGAAAACTTGATGACCATAGAGGAATAGCATCTTCACTGCTTGGTATCGCAATAATTCACCAGAATAAAGGAGAGTACGATGAGGCAGTTGAGAAATACAACCAATCATTGGAGATTTATAAAAATCTTGGCCACCAGAGCGGAATAGCCTCTTCGCTTCACCAAATAGCTAATGTTCACTATCTCAAAAGGGAATATGACGAGGCGCTTAAGAAGTACAACCAGTCATTGAAGATTATGGAAAAACTCGGCGACCAGAACGGGATAGCATATACCACGGCACAGATGGGGTTACTCTATGCCAGTGCGGGCAACAAGAAAAATGCAATTGAATATACTCAAAAAGCTCTTGAGATATTTGAAAAAATAGGACTGGAAAACGAGGTCAAAAAAGCAAAAGCTCAGATAGAAAAAATACGTAAATAAGCATAATCAAGTGCAAATGATTACTACAAAAAAAGGAATCATCACTTCTCAATAATCGTCTCCTCGATCTTTATCCCGAAATGCCTCGCCGCCGCCTCAAAATACACCAGCACCTCATCCCCTTCCTTGAGCGCGGTCACAGCTATGGACTTCCCATCAGCGCCGACAAGCTTTATCGTCTCTACGTTCTGGAGCAAAGCCATTTCAAACTTATAAATAGATAATATCCCATCGATAAATTCATACACAAGTTCAACATACTATTATGAGACAGCATCATGAAGAAAGAATTCACCATAGTTATAGAGCAGGATGAAGACGGTATATACGTAGCATCCGTGCCCGAACTCGAAGGATGCCATACTCAGGCAAAAACCCTTGATGAATTAAGAGAAAGGATAAAGGAAGCGATATTGCTTTATTTAGAAGTCGAATCAGACCTCATTCAGGAAGTTCCTTTAAATTTCGTAGGCATCCAGAAGGTCGAAGTCGCAGTTTGAATGGATAAAATAACGCCTCTGCCTTCATCCTTTACTTCCATATTTCCTCACATGCTCCCAGGCTCTGTGATATTTTTCAAACCTTTTATCTTTTGAATATATGGACATATCCGTCCTTCCGAACAATTCCCTGTCCTTCCCTACGGGACAAACTTTGATACAGATACCGCAAGGAGACCTGTATTCGTTCCGAAGTTCCATGCTTCTTATCGCACAGAGCTTTTTATCCACTGGCGGAGGAAAATTTCCCTTTTTGGGTATAGCCCCTACAGGACAATTCTTCACACAGAGAAGACATCTTGTGCACAGGTCTTTGGTTTTTATCGGGTCGGGTTTTATTTTTGCAGTAGTGAATATCGATGTAAATCTGACCCTTGGCCCGTATTCAGGTGTTAAGAGAACATTATTTTGCCCGAAAGAACCCAAACCAGCCAGATATGCTGCATGCTTATGAGAAAAAAATGCAAATGGTCTTTCAATTAATATTTTTATGTCTCCATAGGCATCCCTTGGCAAATAAATGGAACTGAACCCTTTTTCATTCAGGAAATTCGCTATTTCACATGCTTTTGAGTCCAGCATCGAATTAACGGTTTTATAAAGCTCATGATAATATATGGAGGGCGCAGTTTCCACTATGGGCAGAGGCACGGGCAGCCCTATTACAATCACTGATTTTGCCTCAGGGTATATGGATTGCGGCCAGAATTCTTCCGGAATCCATGGCGAGAGGACATGAGGTAGCTCCTCAGGAGGAGCTGACCATCTTTCTACCGGCGCAAAACCGATAAGATGAACACCAATGCTCCTGCATTTTTTTAGTATCTCTTTTTTGAGCGTGTCAGGTTCCATATATTATCTTATACTAACCTGAAAAGCCAGAAATCTTAGTTTCCCTGCACATTTTTTAATCGTTTTGCGATTACCTTACCCAGTTCTTTGCAGGTCTCTATACCTTCTTCCTCAGGTATTCGTTTTATCCTCAGGTCAGGCTCAATCACATCCATGCCGTAGCCTTTTAGCATCCTGCTTATTACGCCTGCCGCCTCCCCGCTCCAGCCGTACGAACCAAAAGCTGCTCCCACTTTCCCCTTGAGAGGAAGCTTTCCCAGGCTTTCCACGTATTTGATAACTGTTGGCATGCCTGCCCCCTTATATGTCGGGGAGCCTATGGCTATGGCGTCTGCTTTCTCAACATCTGCCTGGGTAACCTCATCAACTTTCTTAATGGTAACTTCTAAACCCTGGCTCCTTGCCCCTTCCTCTATGGCTTTTGCCATTATGCCTGTGTTGCCAAACCCGGTGCCGTATATTATTGCCAGTTTCATAATAACACCTTCAATCTATCTTCCTGAACATCTCCTGAGGTGCATTGCAGATAGGGCACTTCTCTGGCGCGCTATTTTCCACGGTATTGCCGCAGATTGAGCAGACATAATACTCAACTTCCTTGTTCCTGCCGAGGCTATCGAGGGCGTTTTTATACAAGCCCGCATGGATTTTCTCCACCTTGTTTGCCACGTCAAAGCTGAGAATTGCTGCATCCGATGCTTTTTCTTTCTTAGCTGCCTCTATGAACTTCGGGTACATCTCCCTGAATTCTGCGGTCTCGCCTGCGATGGCGCTCCTGAGGTTATCGGTCGTGCTGCCAACGCCGCCCATCACCCTCAGGTGGTTCAGGGCATGAACTGTCTCGGCTGCGGCTGCTGCCCTGAAAAGCTTCGCAACCTGTCGGTAACCCTCTTGCTCTGCTTTCTCTGCGAAGGCAAGATATTTCCTGTTCGCCTGCGATTCTCCCGAAAAAGCTTCTTTCAAATTATCCTGGGTTGTCATGATTTTCTCTCCCTGAACTAATAATTCCCTGCTGTACTGATATTGTTTTCCCTCATGTAAATGCATTACCCGGGACTACCAACCAAATCCCATCAATATTTGTAAGAGTCAACTTCTTCTACTGGCTTTTTATCCTTTTTAAGAGGTTCATCCTTAACGTCAATATCATGGGGAATTGTTTCCTTTGTTTCCTGTACCCTGCCAACGTTCATAGCGATTTTACGAAGAGAATCCCCACTTTCTTTTGGCTGTGGTTTAGGTTTTGCACGCATCCTGGATTTTTTCAATTTATAACCAGCCGGAGGTAATTCGGATTTTAAAAGTCCAAGCTCCACTTTTCTTTTGCGAATCAACTCAAGTATCGGCTGCCTTGAGTTTTCAGACATGTTCGCAAGCATGCGCTCAAGCTTTGCAAGCACTGCATCTTTTTCAGGTAGTGTTGTTTTATTATTGTTTTCCATCGCCCTCAGTTCCTCCATATGCAGAATTCTTCTCCTTATTAGTCCATCAGTTCCTATATCACGCCTGCTGCGAAGAGCGCCTTTCAGAGCCAAAAGACCTGCATGTGCTTTTTTTTCCGCTTCTCTGATGGTATCCGCAATACCCAGAAGAGCTACAGCCCTGGAACCTGTGGTATATATTTTATTATCCTTTTCATATACGCTTGAATAAAAAAGAAGCGCATCCTTGACATCTGAGATTTCCACTACCGAATCCTTCACAGGATTATCAGGGTAGCCCTCAGGTACGGCATACTTGCACACAGTCGCACTCTTTTTAAACGTGACACTGATTTTATCCAGTGTTCCATTGACTATGCCCAGACACACGTCAAGAAAATCATTTTCAAGAAGAGGCAGGACGTTCATGGCTTCGGGGTCGCCAAACCGTGCATTGAACTCGATGACAGAGATGCCTTTAGCTGTCGCCATGAACTGACCATAAAGAATACCCTGGTAGGGCACGCCCGTTTCTTTCTTTATGCTCAGGATAGTGTCTCCCATTATTTTCTGAGCATCAAGATAATCGGATTCCTTCATGAATGGGAGTATCTCCTTTGCATCATTGTATGAACCCATCCCGCCCGTATTTGGTCCTTTATCCCCCTCTAATGCCCTCTTGTGATCCTGAACACAGGGTGCAAACGCAAGGGTGCTGCCGTCCACGAATGCCTGGACTGTGAATTCCTCGCCGATTAAGCGCTCTTCAATCACGAGGTCGCCGCTCTTCAGAACCTCTCTTGCATAATCCTTGGCGCCGCTTATGTCAAAATGGTCTCCCATGACCCGAACGCCTTTGCCGCCCGTGAGACCTGCAGGTTTTATTACAACGTCACCCAGTTCCTCTATGAATTCATCCGCACCGCTCTCACCCTTCCTGAACACACGGAACTGTGGGCATCCTGAAATCTGGTATTTCCTCATGAACATCCGCGTCCAGGCTTTATCAAATTCAATCTGAGCAGCCTGCTTTCTTGGTCCCACGACCGGTATTCCCGCACCCCAGAGCAAATCCGGAATACCTGCGGCAAGAGGAGCCTCGGGACCTATGACCGCAAGCTCGATTTCATTTTTTAACGCATAAGCTACGATTGATGGGTCTGTTTCCTTTACAAGCAAAAAGTCTTTGCACAATCGGGCTATTCCAGGATTTTTTTTCCCCATCACAGCGTAAAGCTGCGGGGTTTTCTTGCTTCGGGCGATTGCCTCTGCAATTGCATGCTCTCTGCCACCGCCTCCAACTAATAAGACTTTCATGCTCCATCCGGAATGTTTTCAGGAATAAAAAATTGCCAAAAAACTATAGCAAGCCCAGTCCGTCAAGTTCCTCTACAATCTTATCCACAGCGGCTTCTGCATCCTCAGGTTTCTTTCCACCAGTCACCACAAGTTTTCCGGAACCGAACAGCAGCATAACCACTTTTGGGCTGGCAAGCCTGTATACAAGACCAGGGAACTGCTCAGGTTCGTATTCAATGTTCTCAAGCCCGAGACCTATTGCGATAGCATTGAGGTTCAGCACCCTTCCCAGATCTGCGGACGCCACGATATTCTGTATCGTTATTTCTGGTTTCTTTGTGATATGGATGCCCATTGCCCTTAATTTTTCAAAGACCTTGGCAAGACCGATGCTTACATCCTCGATGCTCTTTGCCCCTGTACATACTATCTTGCCGCTTCCGAAAATAAGCGCAGCGGTTTTGGGGGATGCAGTCCTGTAAACCACGCCCGGGAACCTCTCCTTATTGTAGTCAGCACCTTCAAGAACACGTATAACTTCATTGAGGTCGAGTTTTGTTCCGATAGCAGTCGATGCAACAACGTTCTCTATTTTTATAGTTCCTTTTGGTTCTGTAGTACTTGCCATAATCATCGCGTTTATAAGGGTATTTAAGGCTTTATATACATTGGGGTAAGAAATCTTTAATTACAATGACATTGTCTAAGCCAAGAAGCGGCGGGAGAAGATCCCGCAGGGATGTGGCCTGAACAGGCTGAACCGTAAAACAAGGAGAACACAATGAAATCAATGTACGCATACGTCAGAGATGCATGGAAAAAACCTGAAGAATCAGGTGTTGACGAGCTAACGTGGGAAAGGCTTCAGGAGTGGCGGCGTGAGCCAGCGGTGACAAGAACGGAACACCCGACCAGACTTGACAGGGCACGAGCCTTGGGCTTTAAAGCAAAACAGGGGATTATAGTCGCGCGCGTAAGAGTCCGAAGAGGTGGACGGCGCAAATCAAGATGGCAGCGTGGAAGAAGGACAAAGCACATGGGTGTGAACAAGATAACCCCTGGAAAAAGCATACGGAGCATTGCAGAAGAGCGGGCGGCGAGAAGATACCCCAATATGCAGGTATTGAACAGCTACTGGGTGGGACAGGACGGGAGACACAAGTGGTACGAGACCATCCTGGTTGATACAAGCCATCCCGTAATCAGAAAGGATAAAAACCTGAAATGGATTACCAATACCAATCAGAAAGGGCGCGTTTTCAGAGGGAAGACAAGCTCTGGCAAGAAGGGCAGAGGTCAGAGGCGAAAAGGCAGGGGAACTGAAAAGACAAGACCAAGCCTGAGTTCGCACCAGAATAAAGGGAAATGAGTATACATAATATCTCATTTCGCACTATAGCTGCGGCAACTGAAAGTGAGGACAGGGTAAAGACTGCCCTGTCGCTTTTCCTTTTTGATAACGAAATAGAATCTATTAAGACTGAAGGGCATTACGGGAATCCGATTACCATACATCAGGCGCATATAAAAGGCAGAAGCTGCAAGCTGTTTATTGAACTTTTAAAATCAAAGCTCGGTGAGCATGATTTGAAACGATTGAAAAACGAAAGCTGCGAGAGAATAGATGAAGACTGTGTCCTTCATATCAGGTTTGACAAACAGGCAGCTTATAAGGGAATAGTGCATCTTGCCACAACTGCGGATACAATAGCCGCAGAGATAAAGCTCAAAGCGTATCCCGCCAGGCGCGAGAAAGCCGTGGTGGTTGCGCAGGAACTTTTCTAAACAAAACATTTATCCATTTCAGATACATTTACGGGGACACCCCCATCATAAATCACGGTGCCTGGGTGGGGTAGCTGGTTATCCTATGGGACTGTGGATCCTACGACTCGGGTTCGAATCCCGACCCGGGCCCCAAAAATTTTGTTTGGAGCCCTGCATATAGTGATTTACAAGCTCCCGATCACTTCACAGCCACAATCTTCACGATATCCCCGTTCTTTAACTCGTACTTCTCCCCGAGCCTCATCTTGGTACGCGCATCCACAGCATACAGGAATCCCTTGCCTATATCGGTATGCACCATAAAAGCAAGGTCTTTCGGGGTGCTTCCTTTCTTCAGCAGGAAGGCATCAGGGAGTATTCTACCCAGCTTATCAGTGAATTTAGTCTCATCCTCCACAGGATAAACCACGATAAGACCAAGCAGATTGAAAACCGTTTCATTGATGCACTTCTGGATTCCGGTGCCACCGTTTTTCTTCATCAGGGCA
>JAPZAS010000019.1 GCA_027460525.1 Candidatus Methanoperedens sp. | reverse complement strand
AAGCCAGCGTTTCAATTGCCGCTTCCCGAGATAGGATGTTTTCAGCTTTACTGCGCCGTTCCTGCACAGCTCATGGCAGCAGTAGCATTTTATGCACTTTTTCTGGTCAATAAGAGGGGGTTCAAGGGTGATTGCCGAAACAGGACAGCTTTCAAAACATATCCCGCATCTTTTGCAGTCATCCCCGGCTATTTCCACTCGTGACATATTCTCTGCGTTCTTGAATACGAATTTCCCCAAAAAAGTCGGCAGTTTGTAGTATATGCGGCTTGATTTTTTAAACTTGATTCTCACGTCATGGATATTCTCTCCATTTACCTCGATGTGGTCAAGCTCCCCGATGCCGAGTCCCCGTTCATGTGCAATGCATGTGGTCAGGATATCCCTGTGCGAAAATCCCATCACCTCCGAGGCTGCAGCATCCAGAGCCACGCAATCCGTACTTGACAGAATAACTTTAGAAGCTATCGGGGTTCCATTGGTGGCGCCATCCCCTTCCATACCCACGATGCCGTCCATAACCGCAAGCTTCGGCTTAAGGGCAGAGTAGATGTCAACAACAGCATGGCTCAAGCTCTCTTCTGAGGGCGCCATTCTGTGTATTGCAGCTTTTCCCCCTCCGGGTATAACGCCATAAAAATTTTTTACAGCGCCTGTATATTTGGTGAGCATGTGAGTTTTCATTTTGGGAAGGGAAACAAGCACATCGCAATCCATTGCAGGTTTTGCAACATTGATGGTGGTCAGAACCCTGCCGTTTACAGCCACAGCATACGTGCCTGTGGATTCAAAGTTGATAAGCCTGCCCCCAGAGTCTTCGCAGGCTTTCTTTATTCCCGATAACTCCAGCGACTGCGCAGTAAAGCCGTAAGCGCCTGAGCTGTCCCCCACCCAGGGAATCCCGCCAGCCTCTGTTACTATTTTCACCATCGCGCCGACTATGGAAGGGTGAGTTGTTGCAGCCCGCTCGGGAGGAAAGCCCGCTATGGCGTTTACCTTGAGCAGCACGTTATCGTCCGGTTTTATTATTTTCTCAAGCCCGCCGATGAGTTCAAGACTTTTAAGAATGGCATTCCTGACTTTTTGGTGGTCGTAGTTTTCACATTTTACGATTGAAACTTTAACCATTCTATCGCTTCTTACAACAATGCATCTATTTCCTTAAAGTCGACCCGCGCAGTGGAATCAAGCGTTAATGGAGTAACTGAGATATGCCCTTTTTTCATAACAGCCCTGACATCCGTACCCTCCTCAGCATCCCGGATCAAATCCCCATTTATCCAGTAGTAAGGTCTGCCTCTTGGGTCATGGCGCTCCTCCACGCCTGTTATGAAAATCTTTTTTGCGAGGCGTGTAACTTCGATTTCTGTATCCATGGTGGCATGCCTCGGTATGTTGATATTGAGCAAGTCCACGCCGCCGGGAAGCCCCTGCTTGATAACGTTTTTAGCAATCCTGTTCACTAGCTTTATTCCCACATCAAAGTCGTACTTATATGCGCGGTGGTCGTCGAACTTATCCCCTTCGTCCAGAACCTGTATGGATGCAGCTATTGCAGGTATGCCGTAGCTCGCAGCCTCGAGTGCAGCCCCGATGGTACCGCTCGTGGTAACCGTATCGGTGCTGATGTTCTCACCCACGTTGAAACCAGAAAGCACGAGGTCTGGCTTTTCTTTCATTATCGAGAATAATCCCAGGATGACCGCATCCGTAGGAGTGCCCGCAACTGCATATGCCTTGAAGCCATTCAGGCTGGCAAGCGATATTCGAAGAGGCTCGAAGATGGATATACCGCGTCCCACACCGCTTTTCTGCGTGGATGGCGCAACTACAATTACGTTCCCTATGTCCCTCACGCTCTCATAGGCTGCCTTAAGCCCGGTGGAATATACGCCGTCGTCGTTTGTTAAAAGTATCCTTTTCATTATAGCAAGATAGGTTTTTGATAAAATAAATCTGTGGTAGCACAATAACATTACTTTGCAGGTTCCCTGTATGACCACCATAATGTTCTTAAAGCTGCAAGGAGATGAGGTATAATTAGGCTTTAAAAAAGCTATATGGACTTTAAAGAGGTGGTATCTTATGAATGAAGAATCTGGGGAAATAAAACAGCTATTTGTATATGAGCATGATGCAGGTCGGTTAGAGCTTTTAGTCAGAATCCTGTACTGGATTGTCATAGGCATAGTATTGGTAGTATACAGATTCATCACAGTAATATGCATGATTATCCAGTGGTTTGTAATATTGATACTTGGGCACAGAAATGAAGGATTAAGTAATTTCATTAAAGGGTATCTGGAATATTTAGTGCATGTCACACCTTATATTTACTTTATCACCGACAGGCGTCCCGACGTAATGCCAAAAACAGTAAAAATATATGAAAAAGAAGAAGTAAGCAGGTAATGATATGAACCAGAATGAAACTCAAGAAATACCACCAGGACTTGCGCCAAGAGTCACTGTATCCATAGTAGTTTTATTTGGCGGGTTAATCTTTGCAATAATTTACGTTGCATTCTTCGCTTCGTCGTTCAGCCTTTTTCAAAAAATTGCCGTTATTCTGGTAGCCTTACTCGCGGTGACAGCGATTCTCGGGGTGATGTGGGCTTCCTGGGGCATCAAGTTCGGCAAGGAGTGCAAGGAAAAGGGTCAAGAATAGCGGTAAAAAGAATAATTGTTGCTATCGTCAATCCTGCGGGTTTTATTGGTGTGATTGAACACCAACTCAACTGAAACTCGTTTGTATCCCAGAAATCTATATGAACGATGGAGTTGTATGCGAAGAAAAATGGAGATCAACTATGGGAAATATTAGACCCGGATACATCAAATCAATGGCACACCAGTTACTCGAAGAGCACGGCGATGTCTTCACCCTCGACTTTGGGCAGAACAAAGAGAATGTCACCAAATATACAGACATCGAGAGTAAGGGTATCAGGAACCGCGTAGCGGGGTATATCGTACGCCAGTTAAGGGTAAAGGCTATCAGAAAGAGATAATTATGATTGAAGGTGTTCTGCCTGCCCTTATCACTCCTTTCACAGAGGACAATAAGGTAGACGAAAAAGGTCTGCAGCAGAATATCGAATTTTTGATTGAAAACGGGGTCTCCGGCATCGTTCCTTGCGGAACAACCGGCGAGTCTGCGACCCTTTCCATCGAGGAACATGAAAAGGTCATTGAAATCGCGGTGGATTGCTCCACTGTTCCGGTTGTAGCAGGAACGGGTTCAAATAACACGACAGAGGCGCTGGAGCTGACGCGGTTTGCAAAGGATGCTGGCGCGGAAGTCGTGCTTCTGATAACTCCTTATTATAACAAACCCAACGACAGGGGTATGCTTGCTCATTTTAAGAAGGTTGCAAACGAAGTTGATATCCCCATGATTTTATACAATGTCCCATCGCGCACAGGCATCAATCTCAAGCCCGAAATCGTGGCAGAGCTTGCAAAAGAAAGCAATATCGTAGGGATAAAAGAAGCAAGCGGAAACCTTGAACAGATTACCAGGATTATCGAAATGACACTGGATGAGGATTTTGTAGTACTTTCTGGGGATGACGCCCTCACCCTTCCTATTATGGCTCTTGGCGGCAGGGGTGTAATCTCTGTGGTTGCTAACGTCACCCCGAAACTTGTAGTTTCCATGGTCGAGGCTTTTAACAGGGGTGATCTCGATGAGGCAAGGAAACTGCATCTTGCCCTTGCTCCACTTATACGGGCAGTCTTTTTGGAGACAAATCCCATCCCTGTAAAGAAGGCGGTTGAGCTTATCGGACTCCCGGCAGGGAATCTTCGGCTTCCGCTTGCGCCCATAAGCGAGGATAACGAGCGAAAGTTAAAAAAAGCGCTGAGCGACCTTCACCTGATAAAGTGAGTTTTTATGATAAAAATCGCTGTAAGCGGCGCCTGTGGAAAAATGGGAGGGCTCATTATTGAAAATGTCCTGAAATCCAGGGACTTAAAACTTGTTTCTGCAATAGATGTGACAAACATAGGTAAGGACATAGGCGAGGTAATGAGGATTGGCAGGTTAAATGTGCTCGTGGGAGATGCAAATGACATTGATGGTGTTTTAGACGGGTCAAAACCCGATGTGCTTATTGATTTCACTATAGCTTCTGCCTCTGTAAAAAACGTGATTGCAGGCGCACGGAAAAAGGCAAATCTCATCGTTGGGACAACAGGTTTCACACCAGAGCAGCGCAAGCTTATGGAAAAGGCTATTAGAGATAACAATGTGGCTGCCGTTATCACGCCTAATTTCTCCATAGGCGTGAATGTTTTCTGGGGTCTGCTCTCTCAGGCAGCAGAGCGCCTTTCTGATTATGATATCGAGATTATAGAAGCCCACCACAACCAGAAGAAGGATGCGCCAAGCGGCACTGCCATGAAGGCAGCTGAAATTATTTCAAAAACGCTGGGCAAAAAGGAGTTCATTTACGGCAGGCACGGTCTTTCTCCCCGCTCAAATGAAATTGGTATCCATGCTGTTCGCGGTGGAGATATCGTTGGCGACCATACAGTGCTATTCGCAGGCGACGGGGAGCGCATCGAAATAAAACATCAGGCACACAGCAGGCAGGCGTTTGCAAAAGGCGCAGTGAAAGCTGCAGTGTGGGTTTCGACAGCGAAGCCGGGCATATACGAAATGGCGGACGTGCTGGGGATTAAATAACCTGTATTATTTATTTGCTATCACATCACTATTACGTCACCAAAAGAATTAAATGCCTTCGGGTTAAGCTTAATCAAGGGAAAGTATGGATGTATTCGAAGCAATCCGGAATAGATGCGCAGTCCGCAATTTTAAACCTGATATCATTCCAGATGATGTTCTTTTTAAGGTACTGGAGGCTGCACGATGGGCTCCCAGCCCGTTCAACACCCAGCCCTGGGAATTCATAATCATCAAGGATAAGGAAACATTGAAATCCATCTCCAGATATGCGAGGTATTCAGGCTACCTTGAAGAAGCACCCATGGCAATCGCAGTTGTGGTGCCGCCCGTAAATGAAAAATTCTCCTGGGTTGAGGGGATAGGCGAAACAAAGTTCGCCGCTGCCATGGCTGTACAGAATATGATGCTTGCAGCATGGGCTCTTGGTGTTGGGACATGCTGGGTGAGCACAGAACGTGAGAAGACAAGAGAAATACTTAAAGTACCGAAAACACATTTCCTACTTACGGTTATCCCGATTGGATACCCCGAGACGCCTCCTCCCAAACACGAGGAGGGCTTCAGGAAAGCGCTTCAAGATAAGATCTTTTACGAAAAGCATGGCGGGAGAGTGAGCGAAGATGAGCGAAGAAGAAAAAATTAAACCCGACAGATTCCTGGACTGCGTTGGACTCTATTGTCCCATTCCGATTTTTAATACCACGCAGGAGATGGAAACGATGGAAGCGGGGCAGGTACTGGAGATGGTTACAGACGACCCTGCGGCTGTGCAGGATATCCCAAGGTGGGCTAAACGTGCAGGGCATCAGTTTTTGAAACTGTGGAAGGAAGGCGAGCATTTCCATTTTTTGATCAGGAAGGGAAAAGAGTAAATTTTTTATTAAATTTTTAAAAAACTATATTAATATTAAATAACTCCGAAAACCTATCAACCGTTAGTTATATTAAGGGATACTATCATTAAAAACATTGGCGAGGTGGGACCAAAATTACACTTTGGATAACTCTGTAGCTTTCGGATTTATGAGTTCGAAGTTGATTTTGTTTTACCTTTCCAATAATAGAAAAGGAGATTGCTATGCCAAAACTATTAAAACATCGTGGGAGAATGTATTTTGCAGAAGTTGGTGAGGAGATTTACCTTACTCAAGAGGATGAAGACATTGTGGTGTGTATGAACCATGCTGCCATGGAAATACTTAGGCAACTGAATGGTTTTAGTACTCCGCAACAAATAAGTAAGGCTGTTAAAGAAGCGTGCGCTGAAGTATCTAAAAATATTGGAGATGTTATCAGTGAAATAAGCCAGGAGTTTGTTAAATTGGGGCTCGTTGTCGAGGTTGAAACAAAAGGTGATTATAAAAACCGGTATGTCTCAATCGAAGTACCTGAATATTTTTTAAATGAACCAAAGATTTTGAAGGTGTGGAGAGGCCAAGAATTAAAAGGAGGCATGTTTGTAAATTCAAGTGACAGTGACATTCATGTCATTGTTCCCAATGTAACTGATGGGCCGATTAAGACATGTCCGGCCAATACATGCACGATTCCAGCGGGTCTTTTCACGAGCCAAACTATAATCCGGACTTTCAGCGAGGATTGGAAAAAATCATGGAAAGATTTTCGAGGTTCAGGGATAACGCACATGAGGAAAAGATATTAGCTATGCCCAATGGCATCTTCAGTTATACCTGTCTTGGGTTATCGGTGACGTTAGCCTGTCCCCTGACGTGCAGGCATTGCATTACGAATTCCAGTCCGCATATTCGTGATCAGATGAGTATCCAGGAGGCATTTTCGTATATAAGAGAGGCAAAGGGAATAGTAGACCATATAAGTATCACAGGGGGAGAACCATTTCTTGACCTATCTCGTTTGCGTACTCTTATTGCGGAAGCCAAAAAATGCGGATATATCGTATCTGTCATGACAAATGCATACTGGGCTGTGGACTGGAAGTTTACCTACACTACCCTGGCAAACTTGAAAAAGGATGGTCTTGATGTGCTTGGAGTGAGCCTTGACCCTTATCATTTGGAGTTTATCGGAGAGGATCGCTGTATTCGGGTCGCAGAGGCTGCAGATTCCCTTGAAATACCCGTGCATGTTAGAGTCATCTCGGCTAAGGGAGATAATTACGGTGATCATGCCAAAAGCATATTGAATCATACGAATGCGGATATTCACGTTCACCATCCCGTGCGGCTTGGAAGGGCGTGCAGCCTGCCAATGGAGCATTTTTGTGTCTGTCACTCTCCACCCGCGGATGCGTGTGAGACAGTTACTGCTCTTGACATCGTACCGGGAGGAGATGTGTATGCCTGTTGCGGTCCAGGGAAATACATGAAGAAATCGAACCCCCTTTACTTAGGTAATGCATCCAGGGAAAGTTTGCGAGAAATTTTAGAAAGGGGACTTACAAACCCTTTCATGAAGGTCATTAACACATGCGGTCCAAAGGGATTTATCAAAGACTTACATGACAGAGGGCTTTCATCTTTGCTCACTTTGCGCCGCAGATACTCTGATACATGCCAGTTGTGTCTTGATGTGACAAACAATCCAAAAATAGTTAAAGCTCTTCAAAATATATACGCTGACAAGAATATCCAGAGGGAAAAAAATGCGCTCCAATTTTTAAAAATGTTCCAGGAGTACAAAGCACTCCCCCGAAATCCCTTAAATAATAATATGAGATTATCCAATTTCGAGACAACCTAATTCTTTATCGGGAAGGAATGACAGCGAAGAAGCAACAATATATTACAACAGGTAATTGAGAAGCATCATGCATGTAAACGCAGACCTTCACATTCACTCAAAATACAGCATGGCAACCTCCCCGAAGATGGACCTGCCCACCCTTGCCGCCGAGTCCAGAAAGAAGGGCATCCAGCTCGTTGCAACAGGGGACTGCCTGCATCCCAAGTGGTTGGCTGAGATAAAAAAGTTAAAAGAAATGAACGGAGCTTTCAGATTAGATGATACGTACTTCGTATTAACAACCGAGGTTGAGGATACAAATCAGGTGCATCACCTCCTGATTGTACCTTCAATATCAAAGGCGCAAGAACTGTACGAGTTAATGAGGCCCCACTCAAAAGATATAGACTCAGACGGCAGGCCGAATGTCCGATTGGACGGAGTCCAGATTGCGCAGGCTGCTAAGGATGCAGGTGCGCTAATCGGTCCGGCGCATGCCTTCACGCCCTGGACTGCCATGTATGCGTATCATAACTCACTCAGGGAGTGCTACGGTGACATGGCAGAGCGTATCTATTTTTTAGAACTGGGCTTGAGTGCAGACACCTCTTACGCGGACAGGATCTCAGAACTTAGCTGCCTCACTTTTCTTTCAAATTCGGATGCGCATTCCCCTTATGTTAATAAACTCGCGCGGGAGTTCAACCGCTTTGAGATGACCGATATCAGTTTTGATGAACTTAAGATGGCTATAATACGCGAAAAAGGAAGGAAACCTGTTCTCAATGTGGGTTTTTATCCTGAAGAGGGAAAATACAATGAGAGCGCCTGCATTCGATGTTTCAGACATTATACCCTTCGTGAGAGCATCATACAAAGCTGGAGGTGCGTGTGCGGAGGGATAATTAAAAAAGGAGTGAAAGACAGGGTCAATGAACTTGCGTCGTACGATGAACCCAAGCACCCGGCTCACAGACCCCCCTACCTTCACCTGATACCTTTATCCGAGATAATCGCAATGGCGCTGGGAACAGGTACCAATACAAAAGGCGTGCAGGGAATCTGGAATGCGCTTATAGAACAGTACGGGTCGGAGGTGGCTGTGCTTGTTGATGCGGATATCAAGAATTCAGGCGTGGATGAGCGGGTCATCAATGCAATAATTGCCCTCAGGTGCGGACAGGTAAAAGTACATCCCGGTGGCGGGGGGCAGTATGGGCGGATTGAGCTTGAGCAAAAGAACAACTGTAAACCGCAGAAAGCGCTGTTTGATTTCTGAGAAGCATTAAAGACACATCGTAACATTTATCATGGTTTATACATAGTATATGCTGGGTATTATGAAAGTATCACATATATTAATTTGTCTGGTTTCATTATCACTACTTGCAATTCCGGCATCATCCGACCTGAATATCGCAAGCATATCCGTTATTAACACCGGCGATATAAGAACACCATGGAGTCCTGCATGGAGCCCTGACGGGAATTCCATAGCCTATGCTGCCTACGATGCCTCCAATAATCAGCAGATCTTCATGATAAATATAGACGGCAGCGGGAAAAAACAGGTCACCAGCGACATGACTAAAAAATGGGGCTTGACATGGCTGGATGAGGACATTTCTTTTCTTTCCTACGACACTGACGGGTTAGAAAAGATATTCCTTATCCATCCAGATGGTTCCGGATTGAGAAAACTTCTTGATGAAAAGGCCCGACAGGGATTGGCGCCAGAGGATAAACCGCCTGCTTCGGGAGGCGCTTCGTGGAACCTTGTGAAAAAAACAATACTGTTTACCTCGTTTGACCCCGTGACAAATGATGATAAGGTATTTGAGGTAAATCTCGACGGAACAGGAAAAAAGGAGGTAGTAATGGATGACTTACGCCAGTGGAATCCATCGTGGAGCCCGGATGGAAATTCCTTTGTATACGTCTCCTACGACAGTAAAAATAATCTGCAGCTTTTCACCGCAAGCGCGGATGGAACAAATAAAACCCAGATTACCTTCGACGGTCTCAAAAAATATGACCCGACCTGGGGTCAGGGCGGCATACTTTACGTTTCCACTGAAACCGCAACCTCATCAGGAGATAAGCTGTTCATCATAAACCCGGACGGTACAGGGGAAAAACCTCTTTTGGATGGCGGCGGCTTTAAGCAGGAAAACCCGAGGTGGAGCAGGGATGGAAGCAAAATAATCTATGAAGATATCGATACACAGGGAAATCTGGCATTTAAAGTCTTGAATCTGCAAAAACCTGCTTCAGTAACACCTGCAGTAACCACACCTTCGCCAACTCCCACACCTACGCCCACTCTAACAACAGCGTCTCCCACCGCGACCATGACCCCAACGCCAACTGCATCTGTGACTCCAAAGGAAACCCCTGCGCCAGGTGCCTTAGAGAATGTCGTGTATTCAATGCTTTTAGTGCTGGGTATAATAGTTGTGGTAATGGTGGCTATCCTGCTGATTTCGAATCTTCTATCCAAGAAGAAATAATCAGTCCACTTTAAATGGCAGCAGTCCCTTCTTTTTTATCCACCAGTAAGCTGCCCATGTCGCAAATATTGTGGAAAAAATAAGGAGCAGGGAATACCATGTTTTATCCTGAGGTCCCATATCGAAGGCAGGATTGCTGAAAACAGTTGCAAGAGTGTTTGGTACTAACACGGCAGTTCCGAGTATGGTAAGCCACGTCATGACAAGGGCAAGCCTGTTATTTAAAACCTGAAGCTGGTTGTTGTAAATGCTCTGGAGCACTTCAAGCCCTGAAGCCAGCACCTCGGACATGTGTTCGCTGAGCGCTATGTGCCTGTTGACGTCATCTGAAAGAATCCCGAGGCGCGCCAGTAATTTGGGGCTGTCCGTTATTAGTTCTGCATCGCCGTGGCGGAGGGAATTCACCACATCAAGGGTAGCCCAAAGCGTATCCAGGTAATTTATCAATGCATGCTTCATTTTATGGATTTCAGGGCCAATTATACCTCTTGGGGTCCTAGGATCCATGAGAATCTGGCTAAGCTCATCCCCATAAGACTCTATTTCGCGCAAGTAGTCAAAATTCTTGCTGTTATTTTCATCAATTATCCTTGTGAGAATTATGCTCAGTTTATCCTGCTCTATAAGTGTGGGTTTGATTTTTCTCATGAAAGCATCGGCATAACGGGAAAAGCGCACCAGGCGGTTGACCTTCGCGTCATGGATGGTTAGAATCAGGTCTTTTCTTATCAGGATCAATATGGGACTCACGAGGACTTCAAATTTCTTTACAGAAACGGCGGGCAGCATCAATCCTATTTCAGTATCGCGATCTTCGTAAGCTGAAAGGTAACTTGAGAAAAGGGTGGGGACAAGCGAAGAACTGAAGCCGAGGGACATAGCGATAATTTCTGAATCTTTCTTTATGTCGCTTACAGGGAAATTTAGCCATGCTATGGATGATTCCTTAAGAAATTGTATAAACTCGTGCGGATTGTCTCCCGTCAATTTCAATGGTCTTCCGCCTGATGCGGGGAGCGACACACAGAATGCGCGCTGGCTATTGGAAGGAAGCGGAGGAACACTATTCTCTTCTTTTTTTTCTTCCACCACCGCTTGCAGCTCCTCGTTCATACCCTTCACGAATATTGCTGACACGCAAGATTGAGTTTTTCTCTTGCTTTCTGGATTTTTTTCCGGATGAGCCTTATATCCTTCTCGCATACTGTATTTTTTTTCCTGATAATGGTTCTCTGGCGCCTGGTTTCTTTCGGAGCTGGACCTCCCGACACGGAGCGTTTCCTTATGTTCTCCATCGGGTCAAGCGCCTGTTGAACATCTTTTTCTGAAAGACCCTTCTCGCTTAATTTCTTTTGGATTATCTCTAATGAGAGTTCATCCAGAAGGGAAATAGTTGGTTTTTTTCCAGTCTTTGCAGCCGAGCCCACGATATGGTGCGCAGTCCTGAAAGGTATGCCTGTTGCCCGGACGATGGTATCAGCAAGCTCAGTAGCTGTCGTGAACCCGATATACGATGCCTCTTTCATCCTTTCTTTTTTGACCTTCATCGTGTCGAGCATGCCCTCTGCCATACGCACGCAGGACCTCGCCGTATCCACAGCGCGCCAGAGGTGTGGTGTAGCCTCCTGCAGGTCGCGGTTGTAGCTGTACGGAAGAGCCTTGCATATCGTGAGTACCGAGATGAGCGCACCGTGAACGGTTCCCGTTTTCCCGCGCATGAGTTCTGCGATGTCCGGGTTTTTCTTCTGCGGCATTATAGATGAAGTGGACGAATACTTATCATCCAGTTCGATAAAGCCGAATTCTGAGGTGCTCCACAGGATGAGTTCTTCTGCAAGGCGGCTTAGGTTTGTCATTATACCGGCAAAACAGCTTATGCTTTCGATCATAAAGTCGCGCGTGCTCACGGCATCCATGGAATTCTCGATCGCAGAATCGAAGCCAAGCAGTTCACTTGTCCTTTCCCTGTTTATTGGAAATCCTGTAGAAGCAAATGCGGCAGCCCCGAGGGGATTCTGGTTTGTTCGGGCACAGGCTCCTTTTATTCTTTCAATGTCGCGAAGGTGAGCATTCGCATGCGCCAGAAGATGATGAGCAAGCGTCGTGGGCTGGGCATGCTGGGTATGGGTGTAGCCCGGCATAATGGTTTCATGATGTTTTCCCGCAACGTTAAGGAAGGTTGTAACCAGTTCATGGACTTCTTCCAAGAGGTTTAAAAGTTCCTTGCGCAGCGTGAGCCTGATGCATGCTGTGACCTCATCATTACGTGAACGCCCCGAATGCATTCTGCCGCCTGTATCCTCGCCCACCAGCTCTATGAGCCTTGCCTCAAGAGCTATGTGGACATCCTCGTATTTGTTATCAAGGGCTGAAATCCCCTCCTTCTGTATTTTATCCAGCCCTGAAAGGATAGCAGAACAATCCCTGGCACTGATGATGCCCTGCTCTTTGAGCATGACAACATGGGCTCTGTCCACCTCGATATCAGCATCGAATATGCGCTTATCCGTTTCCATAGAGGAAGTGAAGCGCATGATGTCTTCACTCGATTCTGCCGACAGCCGCCCTCGTCTTAATATATTCATAAAGCGACACCTCGCTTTACCCGGTGTTCAGGTATGCTTCGCATACCTGTCGTTTGATAAAACTTTCCTAAAGTTTTAGCGACACCTCGCTTTATGCGGTATAGGGGTATGCTGCGCATACCCCTTCTTTTGATAAAACTTTCATAAAGTTTTTTCATAAATTCTCTTTAATTCATGTCAATAGTTGTTTTAATTTACAATACATTCTTAGGATTTACCTAAAACAGCAGAAATAAGGCTTATAGATTTTTATATGTTTCGGTTATGAAAATAGCTGGTGTAATGTAAAATGATAAAAAATGCCCAAAATACTCTCAATCAGTCTTAGGAATATATTGTCGTGATTTTATACTCGGTTGGCTGATAACCTTCAGCCAACAGCCACAGACTGACATTGGTGCTATTGATTAAATGTGATCCTTTATTTGCAAGGGTATAACTGCTACCACTTTCGAGAGTGAACGAATTTTCTTCAAGAATTTGTCCATCACTCACTATTTGTGCTTTTATTGAGATAGGAATGTTTATTACATCAGTTATTTTGGCTTGTAATGAAGTAAATTCATACGTGCCATTTCCCCAAGTCGAAAGTTTCTTCATTCGTGCATCCACATAGAGAGCGCCGTATAACAGTACGCTGGGGGTCGTCGCTATTGGTTGAGGTGTTGTTACCATTACAGTTGGTGTGGATGTTACTGTAGGGGTGGATGTCATTATTGGTGTGGATGTTTCTGTTGGTGTGGGAGTTGGTGTGCCTGTTTGGTTACCTACACATCCCGAAAATAAAATTACCAGCCCAATGGCAGTTATGAGAGTAATAGATTTAAATTGTACCATATTAACCCAAGAGTTCAATATCACTATTCTAAGATAAAGTTTTCGATTTGAAAAATACATCCATACCGAAAGATTTTACGCCATCCTCCGTAGTAATGGATAATCAGAGGCGATAACATAAATCTACGATTCCTGGGAGGAGCACGTGAAGTAGGAAGGTCTGCCGTTCTTATAAACGAAGAGCTTCTCCTCGATTACGGAATCAAACCCACCGACCCGCCCACATATCCTTCAAACGGGCTTCGACCAAAAACCCTGATAATCTCCCACGGACACCTTGACCACTGCGGACTTGTGCCTAATCTCATGGATCTTGAGCCAGAGATATACTGCACATCCTTGACCGCAAAGCTGTCAGCTCTTCTTGCAAGGGACACATTGAAGATAGCAGAAAATAAAGGGCATGTAATTCCTTATTACATCGACGAGATTCAGGAATTCGAGCGAAAGGCAAAAGCAATCGAATACAGGGAGGAGTTCGAAACCTCAGGCTATTCTGCATGCCTCTTTGATGCGGGGCATATTCCCGGCTCATCCTCGGTTTATATTGAAAAGGATAAGCAGAGCCTGTTCTATACTGGGGACATAAACACAATCGAGACAGAGCTGCAAAGAGGCGCTGACACGGAATATCCAGAGAGCGATGTACTGATGATAGAGAGTACGTACTTTGGGAAAAACCATACTCCAAGGAAGATACTGGAGGAGCGGTTTATAGAATCCATAAGCGAGACCATTGAGAGCGGTGGAAAAGCAATAATTCCCGCTTTCAGCATAGGAAGGACGCAGGAGATGATGCTGATACTGAAAAAACACGGGCTCCATGCGTACGTGGACGGCATGGGTGTGGATGTCTTCGACATCATAAAAAGAAAGCCGCAATCTGTTCGTGACATGAATAAACTTGAAAAGGCATTCAGCAGTTCCAGTATAGTAAAGCCGGAAGAGCGGGCGGCTATCATCAAAGAACCATGCATCATCGTGACCAGCGCAGGCATGCTGAACGGGGGTCCTGTGCTTTATTACCTGAGGGAAATACACGACGACCCGAAATCGAAGCTCCATCTCACAGGCTACCAGGCAGAGGATACAAACGGGAGAAGGGCGCTGCAAAGCGGGTATATTGAGGATGGAAGGGATACGCTGAAGCTCAATTGCAGGCTTGAGCAGTACGATTTCTCTGCTCACTGCGGGGATAAGGAATTAAAGGAAGTGGTGAAGAAATTCGCAGATAATGGCACGGAAACTGTTTTTGCGGTGCACGGGGAAAATACCCAGGGCTTTGCGGAATGGATAGGGGAAGAGCTCGATGTGGAATCGAAAGCTCCAGCCAATGGGGATAGGATATATATATGAATCAAAAGGTGTTGTTCGTTGTTAAAAGCGCAAAGATACAACGATATTAAACCCTCTAAAATTCCCTAACGAATTCAGCGACTTAATGTCCTATATATGTTATATATAGACAGATAAACTCCTACCATAATTACAAAGGCGAATATTATTGTAAACATCGTGTAAGGCACAGTACTCATATGTGCCATTGCGAAATCTCCCGCCTGGAACGAAGATGCTTGTACATATCCCCCTATGAGTAATACAAGGAACTCTGAAGATATACCGATATTAATGAGCCAGAAACCCATATTTCCCAGCTTTTCGCTGTATAAAGGTCTGTCAAGGTTTCCTAATATAAAATAATATATAAACCCTATTATTGAGAGACTTACCCATCCAATAAGGTTTATATGAGCATGAGCTCTTTCAAATAGTTTTGATAATACTATAAAATCATAGACCGGTCCTATGGTCATAATAGCTCCCGTTGTAACTCCTATGACAAAATATATCAATGAAGCTTTTAAAAATTTTACTCCCAATGTCTTTTCCATCATTATCCTCGTTATCTTTATACCTTTATTTATCGTTTTTCGTATAATCACCGCAACAGAATTATGAACGCACTCCTTTCGCGGAGCAGGAGTTTCTCAACTCTATTCCACGCCGCTCTCCGTCAGCACGAAATCGCAGTAAACCCCCTCGCTTCTTGACCTGTGCTTCCGCAGCATGGCTCTTCGCTTGCTCATACCTGTCTTCTCAAGCAGGATAATCGTCTTCGAGAGGTGCTCCAGCGCATTCCCTCCCACTGGACAGAGTTCGCCAGTGGTAACATCTTTAAAGACCTGGTTTGTGATCACCACAGCCACGCTGTACTTTCTCGCTATTCCGTGGAGTATCCCTATCTGGTTCACAAGCTCGCGCCGCAGCCCCACGTTTTGTTCTTCAGAATCATCCTGCGTCAGCCCCAGCCTGTAGAAAAGCGCTGCAGAATCCAGGATTATCAGCCCGATTTTCTCGTTCATCAACTTTTCAATATCCGTAATTGCAGAGTACTGCTGCTCAAAGCTTGCGGGCTCGTATATGATTATATCGCCAGCTATTTTTTTTGCATTATCGCCGGCTATCTGCCTGAACCGCTCAGCTGAGAATCCTTCTGTGTCTATGAAAATCGCCTTCTTCCCAAGCTTTACGGTTTCCACGGCAAGCTGGATGCAGATATTGGTCTTACCCGTACCAGAAGCGCCGTATAACTGGGTAACAATGCCGCACTCAAACCCACCGCCTAGCATCTCGTCGATGCATTTGCATCCGCATGGAAGCCTTTCCGGTTTTTTCATGACACCTGTCCCTCGGATATCTTCTCAAAAATCTCTTTTATAGCCGATAGCGCTGCTCCGCTGCTGTCAATGGGCGCAACATTATCCATGTCTGCCCGAACAAGGGCAGCATCATACGGTATTACACCTATTACAGGCAGACGGTATTCCTTAAGCCTTTCCTCGATTCCCGCTACTTCATCCCCGGCTTTGTTGATGACAGCCCCGAATTTGCTGATACCGATCTGGCGCGCAAGTTCTGCAATTCTCCCCGCAGTCTCTATCGACCTTGCGCCGGGTTCAACTACTATAAGCATATAATCCATTCCTTTTGTTGTGCCGCGCCCGAGGTGCTCAACTCCTGCCTCCATGTCCAGGATAACAACGCTGTTGAGCTTCAGAATCACATGCCTAAGGAGCGCCTTCAAAAAAGAGCTTGCAGGGCACATGCATCCGCTCCCTCCCCTTTCAACCGTTCCCATAACCAGCAGTTTCACATTGTCCGGTCCTGTTACCCCGAATTTTTCAACGATGTCATCCACCTTCGGGTTTATTTTGAAAAAACCTGCCGGACCTCCAGCCCTTTCATCGATGAGTTCCCTGAATTCGGTGAGAGGCTTCGGGGGGTTTTTTATTCCAAGCGCAGTGGCGAGGTTCATGCTGGGGTCTGCATCGATTGCCAGAACATCGTAACCTTTTCTTGCAAAAAGCCTCGAAAGTGTGCCGGCAAGCGTGGTCTTTCCCACCCCGCCTTTCCCAGAGATTGCGATTTTCATAAAGCGACACCTCGCTTTACCCGGTGTTGGGGTATGCTTTGCATACCCCTCGTTTGATAAAACTTTCTTAAAGTTTTAGCGACACCTCGCTTTACCCGGTGTTGGGGTATGCTTTGCATACCCCTCGTTTGATAAAACTTTCTTAAAGTTTTAGCGACACCTCGCTTTATGCGGACAGGGTATGCAAAGCATACCCTTCTTTTGATAAAACTTTCCCAAAGTTTTTTAAACATCAATAAACTCTACGCTTATGTCATCTTTTATCGTAATCAGGGCGCCGTGTCCTTTCGAGGCTGCACCGGGATTCACCACATGGGTGCCTTTCACACACACACAACCGCGGGCTTCATGTATGTGCCCGCAAACAATAAGCTCGATTCGCCCAAGGAATCTTGTCAGTGCCTCGCTGCCCACATTCCCCCGCTGCACCCTGTCGGTTGTATTGAGCGGGGGAGCGTGCGATAACAGAACCGTCCTTCCGTTCAATCTGCTCAATAATATGCCCACATATTCACCTATCTTCTTTTCCGAGAGTTCAAACGGGGTATTGAAAGGCGTTGGGTTCGAGCCTCCAAGCCCTAAAAAAGTCAATCCTTCCATGGTATGGACTGAATTATGGAGGTTTATGGTATTCTCATCCAGGAGCTTCAGAATCGAGGGGTTATCGCAATTACCCGGTATGGCAAGTACAGGCTCGGCAAACATTTTCAGAAGCTCAAGCGCACGCTCATCTGGTCCGAAATTCGTTATGTCGCCTGCGATAATCACAACATCAAAATCCCCTGCCTGGTCGCGAATGGATTCGACATGGGAGTAATCGCCGTGAAGATCTGATAATGCGAGCAGTTTCATGTAACGTAATAATAGTTCAAGGTTTATAATTGTAATGTGTCAAACCCAGTGCTCACCTTCGCTGTCGTGCACGCAGATTCCTGTACCTCTTGGTTTGAAGCCCTCAAACCTCTCAAGGAGCGCAGCCGATTCTTTAATCTCTGAGATATACCTTTCTTTCAGCAGCGCAGCCAGCTTGCGGCTTTCTTCGCCGCTCATCTCGCCTCCCAGTCCCTCGCACTCTGAAACCATAAGGTTCCCATCCAGTAAATAGAAAGGGTAGGTCTTGCAGATATAAGGTCTGACTTCGTATATCCCGCACAAGCCCTCTTTCAGGAAAATGCAGTCCTTGTGTTTCCCCAGCACCCATTCAAAGGTGTGGATATTTCCTTTCGCATCCCTGTCCTGCGAAGGCGTTGGAATCGCGAAATCGTCCCTTCGAAGCCCTGTTTTTTCACAGATGCGCCTTATTTCAAAAGGAAAGATGAATACCGTGTTATCGCCGTGCTCCGCCCGGCAGCACCGCGCGCATTTTCGGCATTTAAAGCCGATGGCTTTTATCTTCTCGCCAAGCGCTGCTTCGTCTATTTTGAGGGCTTCATCAAGTGTTTTCTTCAGATTGATGATTTTTGCTTCTTTCATCGAATCAATTAACTCTATTCTGCTTCGACAATATTTTTTTCATCTCCAACAAACCGATAATGAATATCATCGCTAAGGCAATGAGTATTAGCTGAGTAAAGTTGATCGCTACGAGATTAAATCTGTCGTTCAAAAACGGGATATAAATTCCCAAAACAAGAAAGGTGACTGCCACCACTGCCCAGAGGTCAATAACCTTATTAGCAAATACTCCCAGAGAGAAAATGGATTCTTTGTCAGAGCGAGAAATAAAAGCCAGAACTATATGACCAAAAATCCATGCTGAAAAAGCAAAGGTTTGCGTCTCTCTAAGACTTAAACTCTGGCTTCGGGCATAAAAATACACAGAAATAACCGCCGCAAAAAGGACTATTCCCTTGGTTAAAAAGTCTTTGATTACCTGATTATTGAATATGTTTTCCCTGGGATTGCGAGGCGGTCTGGAATAAATATTTTTTTCTTTTGCCTCGGCGACAAAACCGGCAGATGCGGCTAAATCCATAAATAATTCCAGGAGGATTATCTGAATAGGGGCGAAAGGCATAGGCATATCTAAAAGAACAGGCAGGAGGAAAATTAATACCAAAGCAACCTTCACCGAAAGATAATATTTAATTCCTTTTTGCAGGTTATCAAAAAACTTCCTGCCTTCAAAAATACCCTGAGCAATAGTGATATAGTTATCATCCGCCACCACAACTTCCGCTGCTTCCCTGGCTACATCCGTTCCCCTGATTCCCATCGCTATACCGATATCCGCACCTTTCAGAGCCAGCGCATCGTTAATTCCATCGCCGGTCACAGCTACTACTTCCCCGTTCTTTTGTAATGCTTTGACAATCCGGTATTTATGTTCGGGGGTAGTCCTGGCAAAAACGGAAAATTCTTTCACCGTGTTCTGCAATTCCTCGTCCGTTAAATGACCTAAATCTTCGCCTGTCAACACTTTATTATCAGGAGTCAAAATACCAACCTCCCTGGCAATAAAAAGAGCTGTCAGAGGATGGTCACCGGTAACCATGATTGTCCTGATGCCAGCCTTCGTTGCCAAGGCAATAGTTTCTTTAACTCCCTCTCTCGGCGGGTCTTCAAAGCTTATAAGTCCCGCAAAATCCATTTCCTTTTCGATGTCAGTAAAATCAAGGCTCATCTCCCGGGGTGTTAATTTCTTATAAGCAATAGCGATTACCCTTCTGCCTTTTTCCGCTTCTCTTGCTAATGCATTTTTTATATCATCGCTTATACCAGAACAACTTCCAAAAATTTCCTCTGGCGCACCGCTCAAAAACAATTCGTAATCCAGCTCATTTTTCCTTATAACTGCTTTTGTTTTCCTGCCCTCGCCAAGATTTCTTCCGCGAACCACCCGTGGCAGCATCGTACCTATCTCCAACTCACCCGCTTTATTTTTAATCTCCTGCTCCAGAGGGGATAAAGAATATTCTGTTAGAGAACCAAGGGCTTTTTCAAGAATTTCTTTCTCTTTATTCTCAGGATAAAATGAAACAATTTTCATCAGACTTTCAGTGATGGTCCCGGTTTTGTCGGTAACGATAACGGTGGCATTGCCTAAAGTCTCAGCGGCTTTTATTCTTTTAACTAAAAATTTATTTTTAGAGAGAGTATAAGCCCCCAGCCCCAAAACCATCGTAATAATAATCGGAAGTTCCTCGGGAATAGTAGCAAAAGAAAGAGACAGACCCGTTAAAATCATCGTTTTTATATCCTGCCCTTTTAAAATTCCTATAACGGGAATAATGACGGAAAAAAACAGAGCCACAAAAACCAGTTTGCCCGCTAAAGACTTCATCGCCAGTTGCAGCGGGGTTTTGGGCGGTTTAATTTCCTTGGAAGTGGCAGCAATTTTACCAAGTCTGGTATTCTTGCCCGTGGCAAAAACCCAAGCTAATCCTTCGCCTGAGAGGACTACTGTGCCGGCATAAATCCCATCCCCAATATTTTTGTCCTGAGGAAAAGACTCGCCTGTCAAGGCGGATTCATCAAGCTGCACGCCTGCAGAGCGTTCTATTTTTGCATCAGCGGCAATTTTAGTTCCTGGAGTTAAAATTAAAATGTCATCGGGTACGACATTCTCTGAGTCAATTTCAGTGACCTTTCCATCCCTTAACACTCTTGTTCTGGGCGCTGCTATTTTTTCTAAAGAAGCAATTGCTTTTTTGGCGCGGAATTCGTTATAAACTTCGGCTAAAACTAATAAAACAATTACAACAAAGATGGTAACCGCGTCTTCAAGTTTTCCCCATACGCTATAAAAAAAGCCTACGACCAGTAAAAGAAGAATCATGGGCTCTGTAACTTCATGCCTGGCAATCCCGAAGAAACTGACTCTGGCTGGTTTAAAAATCTGGTTGGGACCGAATTTTAAAAGTTTATCCTGAGCTTCGCCTGAACTCAGCCCTGTGCTTGCCTTTTCAATCGCCATCATCGGTCTGCGTGATATTCGCCCAGAGACTTGATCGTGATCTCGCCGTTCTTCATGGCTTCAATCGCATCGGCAGCAGCAAGCGCAGCCTGTATCGTGGTGATGTAGGGAACGCTGAAGTCAACTGCAGCCCTTCGTATGTGATAACCGTCCTTCACCGTCTGCTTGCTTATTGGGGTATTTATTATCAGGTCCACTTCCTTTTTATGGATAAGGTCTACCACGTTAGGTTTGCCCTCGCTCACCTTGTTTATTACCTCCATCCTGATCCCGTTTCGAGATAAAAACGCTGCAGTGCCCCGCGTACCCAGAAGGCGAAGACCGGCAGCAGCCATTTTTTTAGCCACCTTTACGATGAGCGCTTTGTCTTCATCGCGTATTGACATGAAAACCGTGCCGCAAAGAGGAAGCTTATTATCGCCAGCCCACTCTGCCTTGAAAAAGGCCCTTCCGAAATCGTAATCTATACCCATCACTTCGCCAGTGCTTTTCATCTCAGGTCCGAGCACGGGGTCGGCGCCCGGGAGTTTATCAAAAGGCAGCAGTACTTCCTTGACAGAAACATGCTTCGTTACAGGATCGCTCGTGTACCCGAGCTCCTTCAACGTATGCCCTGCCATAACCCTGGCAGCTATTTTGGCAAGCGGAAGCCCGACAGCTTTACTGACAAACGGAATGGTGCGGCTTGACCTTGGGTTAGCCTCAAGCACGTAAACCAACCCGTTCTTGGTTGCCATCTGTATGTTGATTACGCCGACCACGCGAAGAGCCAGGGCTATCTTTTTTACATAATCGCGAACCGCAGCAAGTATCTCCGGCTTCAGGGACTGCGGGGGAATGACGCAGGCTGAATCTCCTGAGTGTATTCCAGCCTCCTCTATGTGCTCCATTATTGCCCCGATGAACACATCCCTGCCGTCGCATATGGCATCCACATCGATCTCCACTGCATTATCCAGGAAATCATCGATGAGCACCGGATGCTCGTTGGAGACCTTCACAGCCTCTTTCAGGTATCGCTCAAGGTCCCTTTCATCGTACACGATCTCCATCGCCCTTCCCCCCAGCACATAGGAGGGACGGACAAGCACAGGGTATCCTATTCTTCTTGCCTCGTTGAACGCTTCGCTGTAATTGGTGGCGCACCCTGCCTCTGGCTGAAGTATGCCAAGCTTTTTCATCATGCTGTTAAAGCGTCCCCTGTCCTCGGCAATATCCATGTCGTCAGGCGTTGTTCCCAGGATAACGGTATTCAGGTCGGCTCTTCTATCAAGTTCCTTTTTGAGCGGAATTGCAAGGTTCACGGAGGTCTGCCCTCCGAACTGCACCATCACGCCATAAGGGCGTTCCCTGTCTATCACGTTCATGACATCCTCAAGCGTCAGGGGCTCAAAAAAGAGTTTGTCCGAGGTATCGTAGTCAGTGGAAACGGTCTCAGGGTTATTATTTATTATATGGGTCTCGATGCCTTCTTCACGAAGCGCTGTAACCGCATGGACGGTGCAGTAATCAAACTCGATGCCCTGCCCTATGCGGATAGGACCTGAGCCTATGATGAGCACTTTTTTCTTGTTGGTAGGTGAAGCCTCGCACTGGTCCTCGTACGTGGAATAATAGTAAGGTGTGGCAGCAGCAAATTCAGCCGCGCATGTATCCACCATCTTATAGGTGGGAATGATGCCGTGCAGTCTTCGCATGTCGTTTATCTCTTCCCTCGTTTTCCCGCACAAAAACGCTATTCTATCATCGCTCAACCCCATGCGTTTTGCCCTCCGCAGGTTCTCGATGGAAAGCTCTTCTTTTACCGTATCCTCGATATCGATGATATTCCTGATTTTCCTTATGAAGAAAGGGTCGATATCTGTGAGCCCTGAAATCTCATCGATCGTCATGCCGTTTTGCAGTGCCTGGTATATGACGAAGAGGCGCTCATGCGTTGGGTTGCGCAGGATGTCCAATATTTCCTCGCTGCTCCACTCCTTGTATCCGAAGTGCATGTCCACTTCAAGCGACCTGACCGCTTTCTGCAGGGCTTCCTCAATTGTCCTGCCGATGGCCATCACTTCGCCTGTGCTCTTCATCGCAGTGGTGAGATGCTTATCTGCGGTGACGAATTTATCAAAAGGCCAGCGCGGGATTTTGACGACCGTGTAATCGATGGTGGGTTCAAAAGAGGCAGGGGTTTTCTTGGTGATATCATTGGTGATCTCATCAAGCGTCATGCCGATTGCGATTTTTGCAGTGACTCTTGCTATGGGATAACCTGTGGCTTTTGACGCCAGTGCTGAGGAGCGGGAAACCCTGGGGTTAACCTCAACAATCCGGACTTCGTCTTCGAGAACGGCAAACTGGATATTGCACCCCCCTTCGATTCCGAGCGCCCTTATTATCTTTATGGATGTGCTGCGCAGCCTCTGGTGGTCTGCATCGGACAGGGTCTGTGAAGGCGTTATGACAATAGACTCGCCAGTGTGTATGCCCATTGGGTCGAAGTTCTCCATATTGCATATAACGATGCAGGTGTCGTTCTTGTCTCGCATCACCTCGTACTCGAATTCCTTCCACCCGATAATGCTCTCTTCTACGAGTACCTGGTGAATCCTTGAGCGTTCAAGCCCGAGCTCTGTGATTTCAAGGAGCTCTTCCCGCGTATGGGCTATGCCGCCGCCTGCGCCGCCGAGGGTGTATGCGGGGCGTATGATGAGCGGAAGCCCGAGCTCTTCGATCAGCGCCTCAGCTTCCTCAAGTGATTTCACAGCCTTTGAACGCGGCACCTTTTCTCCGATGCTTAACATTTTCTTCTTGAATAAATCCCGGTCTTCAGAATCCTTGATTGCCTGCAATGATGTGCCAAGAAGCTCAACCCCGAATTTGTCCAGCACCCCCATCTCTGCAAGTTCGGTTGTGATATTAAGACCGGTCTGACCTCCAAGCCCTGCAATAATGCCGTCTGGGCGCTCTTTTTCTATGATTTTAGCCACAATCTCAGGCTCAAGCGGCTCGATGTAGATGGCATCCGCCATGTCGGTGTCTGTCATTATAGTTGCTGGGTTGCTGTTGACAAGCACGACTTTGATGCCCTCCTCTCGCAGTGAGCGGCATGCCTGGCTGCCTGAAAAATCAAACTCTGCTGCCTGACCTATCATTATGGGACCAGAGCCTATCAGCAGCACTTTCTTGATGTCGGGTCTTTTTGGCATATTTTTAGGCTAAGATGGCATCGGGATGTTATAAATTCTATCCATTAAGAAGGAAATCATCGGAACTTTTTGGGCTGTAGAAAAAATACTCTCTTACAAGCTTTGGTCTTGCATTGGTTTTATTTGGCTTGCAAGAGTATATTTTTTTGTGCAATGGCATCTTATTTTGATGAAAAAGCATTTATATAAATATCACGAAACTCAAGCGGAACTTCCGTTGGTAATGTTTGGTGAATTGCATTCAAAATTTTCTCCGGTGGAGCTGAAAGGCTCACAATATTATCGTGTGAAATACTAATATAGTTCGGAACAAGTCTTTCAATACTTTGCACTAAGGATTTTAAGCTTTCAAAAGAATGTTTCATTAACTCTGGATTACTTTTTCTTAAAGCATAAAGATTTGATGGTTCTGTATCGGTTTTATTTGATTTAAATGCTTCTTCTAATAGCTCTTTAATAGGCCCTCTTGCTACTTCTTTCGTTCTCAGTTCTTGAATCCATTTTGTTGTTTCAATTACTGTATGACAATTTTCAAAAAAGTTTCTTAATTGTTTTGGTCCGATTTGCTTCGGACTGGATATTAATACAAGTACCATTAGATCTTTTGCTCTGATAAGATTTATCTTATGTTTTTTTGCTTCAGTATTAACTGCTGAATTAGGTTCGTCTGCTCCTTCATAATCAATTGCAACAACACACGCATAATTAGATTTGTAATTATCTCTGTGTCTATCAACTCCAGTTATATGAGTAGTAGTTGCCTTAATCTTATTTTTTAAAGTGCTTTTTGCATCAAATGTTATGGAGTAATTCTCCAGTGAGTTTAATGGTCCCAAATAAGCAACCGCTTTGCCATCAGGTTTACCAGGTCCGCCTATATGTGTAGTTTCATAGCCTAACGAGTTGAAAGCATAGGTAACTCCTTTTTCCAGTCCTGTTGAATCTCCTAATGATGCTTGTAATAGCGAAGCAACAAATGGTGCATTGGGTTTGTCGCTAAAAGTGAGTTCCCTTAAAATTGAATCCCGCTTAAACATTATCTCTCTTACTTCGTCTTGATTAATGCCACTATCAAGTAAAAGGCATTCCGTAAGAATTTCAGTTAGCGCAATCAATTCAAAAGGTAAAGTCGATTTCACCTCCTCTAAAAAGTTGGCGAAAAAAGGATGCATCAAATTAATTTTAGCAAAACCACTTACAAGTTCAAGTTTTGCAATTGGATCTTCCGGATTCAGATTCACCCATTGTACATTCTGTATTATACCTTTATCAGTTGTTAGATCTGCTTCAAGTTTTGTAATAAAATTTGTCTTTTCTTGTATTGATAAATTATTAGGAATTTCAGTTAAAACTAAATCTCCTATTTCACCGTCAAGAAATTTTTTAGCAACTACTATTAAAGGTCTTCTTGATAAACTTGCAGAAGCATAAGAAATTTTATATGCTGCTCTATTCTTTTTTTCTTCATCTTCCATTGAAGCAAAATACCAGTCTTTTGCTTGAGTGAATTTTCTTTGTATGTATTCTCTTAGGTTCTCAAGTGCTGCTGATGATTTTATTGATTCCCTTGTTGAAGTAATATAATCATCTAACTCATCAGCGTTAACTATTATTCTCGCACGATTAAATACACCATGAGAAAGCGCTGGCATTCCTATTAATGGGTCGTCAATATTTACAAGCCTTCCTCTAACATTGAGAAAAATTCCATTGCTCCGTCCTGTATCTGCTGATTTTCCTGTTAAAAGCGAATCTCTATATAAATCTATTTGTCCTGTTACATTATTTAAATTAGGTAAATGAACACATGGTTTTTCTTTATAACTGCCGACACTATATTGAAACTTAGTCGCCACTTCATCATCTTTTCCGAATACCCATGTTTTCCATGGCTCAATACCACCTTTGCTTGACTGAATTGCCGCACCATTAAAACTTAAATTAAAACCCGGATTGAGTGGTAACGCTGTGCTAAGAATCCATTTCAATCTTCCCTCTTTAATTTCTGTTGCTTTCGTTTTTAATTCTGATAGTATTGCGAAAGTCCATGTTGTTGCGGCATCGTCTCCCCAAAGTTTAAATTTAAGTAAATCTTGCTGTCCTTTTTTTATCAATGGAGATAAAATGCTTTTCACTTCTTCTAATGTTAATTGTTTTTCATCGAGAGAAATAGTTTCACTTGAATCTTTGTTAATGTTTGAATAATTCATTGTTGTCGCGTAATACTTGCCATCATTTGCTTTGCAAAGCAAAGTCAATTTGTGTGTAAGAACATATGTAGCAAGTTTTCCGATACCGAATTTTCCAATTGGCATTCTGTCTTGATTTTCATTTATTCTTTTATCTGATTCTCCAATTTTCCAAAATTGTTTTAATTCCGCTTTATTCATTGAAGAACCGTTATCAGCAACCCAAATAATTGATTCAGGTAAACTCTTGTCAAGCGGAACATAAACCGACACTTGTGAAGCTCCGGCATCATACGAGTTACTGACTAATTCTTCAAATGCTTTATTTGGACTGGAATAGAGTCCAGCAGAAAAAAGTTCTATTATTTTATAGCTTATTGTTACGGGTATGCTGTCTATTACAGTTCCTACATTATCTATGTTCATATTCTACCTTTTTTGCGATTAAAATATATTCTTCCGGATAAACCAATTTGCTGTTCTTGTTTTCAAGTTTTGAAAATTTTCCTGTCTGTTTGTCTCTGATGGTTGGAATCAACTTAGAGGGAATGCTTCTCTTAATTATGTCAACGAAATTGAAACCTAACGATTCTAAAATTTCGGCAAATACTTCCGCTGATTTTACTTTCACCCCTAAAAAAGTTGTGTTGCCGATTACTAAACAAACATGTCCGCCTACTTTTAAAACACGGTGCATTTCTCTTGCTACATCTTGCATATCATTAAAATAGTTGGCAACTTCTTTTGCCTTGCGTTTATCTTTTTTTAAAAGCTGATTAACGATTTTTTGTCCAACTTCAGAATCGACTTTTGTTTCTTGATTTAATGAATAAAATGTTCCAATGAAATTTTTTCTGAAACTTTGTAGGTCTGTGATATAATTATACCAATATGCTGTGAGTTGATGTATGTCTGCATACTCGTATGATGTTACATATGGTGGAGATGTAATAATTGCTCCAACAGAGTTAGATTGCAAAGAAGTTTTTCGTGCATCTTCCAGACGAATTTCACAAGATGTTTGCAAATATTTATCTTTTTCGAGTTGATTAAAAAAGTCATTATTCTTTTTTATCATCTTTTTTGTATGTGTTTTAAAAGCAATGAAAGGGTCTGTTGGATTTTTGTCTGGATCAATTTGTGGTTTGGTGCTCGACTGTAACCATTTAGAGCAATTCTTCATTATGTGTGATAGTGAAACCAAGAAAAATTCTTTTGCAGTTTTATCATGCACTGATAAAATTTTCTCGTAGAGAAAAGCAATTTTGTATTTGTGTTTTGGAGAAAACCAATAATCTATTCTGTTATGTAAGCTAATTTTAGAATAGTCATTCGGTTCAAAGTCATCAAACGTTTTAACGAGGTTTTCAAACTCAGTTTCAAGTTTCGTTGAGTCAATCGGATTTATTTTTGCTTTTGTAATTAACTCTGCAACAGGATTTATGTCAACTCCTATTGATTGTCTGCCGTGAACTTTCGCTTCAACTAAAGTCGTTCCGCAACCGGCAAAGAAGTCCACCACCAAATCAGTTGGCTGAGTGTAATCTTCAATAATTTTTTTTACAAGGTTTGGTAAAAACTTAGCAGGATACCTGTGATAACCGTGTGTCCATTGTTCTGTTGAACGGATATTTTTAAAACACCACTCCGGACTTACAGGAATTTTTTCAAACTCATATTTGCTCACCTTTTTGTAATGGGGCATATTTCGCCTAACTCGTTCATATCTGAACTTGGTTCGTATATCCTCCCAATTTGTCGATATATCCGAACAGGGTTCGCATATACATCCCTCTGGTCGAACATCTTCCCTCATTATCTCCTCCTTTTAACTAACTTCTATATTAATCTTACACTCTCTCTTTTGGGTTCTCTCTTTTTGCAGAAATACATAACTACCAAACTATCAATTTAAGCAGAGAGGTACGATAAGATGTTTTTAGTAGGCGAGGCTTTAATCGGCGAGGAACCGGAACTGGCTCATATTGATTTGATTATTGAAGAGAAAACAGGACCTGTCGGACAGGCATTTGCGAACGGTTTCACGCAGCTTTCCATGGGGCACACCCCTCTTCTCTCGGTCATAAGACCAAACCTGCTCACCAAACCCGCCACGCTCATCGTGCCAAAGGTAACGGTCAAAAACATGGCGCAGGCGGCGCAGATATTCGGACCTGCGCAAACAGCGGTGGCATGAGGCATCCGGGTTGAGACTGCCAAGGAAGCGCTAAATCAGGCGCTGGCGTAATCGTAGTGGGGAGGTTATCTTGCTTGTGGACTATCTTATTTTTGAACTTTCGATTACGTATAATTATCAAAAACGATAATTTTAAATAAACAAAAGTTTCATTAAAGCATATGAAACTCCTGGACTTTATCAGAACCCTTGAAGCATACGAAAAGCCTGTCTTCACAGTCAACGATGTATCAAAGGTTATCGATGCCGATAAAAAATACACCCGCGTTTACCTCAACAGGTTAAAGGCTAAGGGTGTGGTGGAGGCGGTGGAGCGTGACAAATACGTCCTCGCAGGTACCCATCCTTATGTTGCAGCCACCAATCTTGTGTTTCCATCGTACATGTCTTTTTTAACGGCTCTTTATTATTACGGAGCAACAACCCAGATACCTGGAATTATTTACATCGCTTCCACCAGGTCAAAAAAGAGCCTTACCCTGAAGGGATACTCGCTGGAGTTTATCAAATTAAAGAAGGAAAGATTTTTCGGATACACCAGAGAAAGATTTCAGGGCAAATTCATATTTGTGGCAGAAAAAGAAAAACTCATCGTAGATTCCTTATTTCTTCCCAGGTATTGTCCTGTTGATGAGATTTACAATGCCATGGAAGATGAAAAGCTAAGTACAGATATCCTCGTGGAGTATGGTCTTAGAATGGATTCGGTTGTGACAATTAAGAGGCTTGGCTATCTTCTTGAAAAAAGAGGGATAGATGTCTATGAGCAATTGAAACATCGACTTAACAGGAAATACGACCTTCTTAATCCCCTTCTTCCGAAAAAAGGAGAGAAAAACATTAAATGGAGACTTATCATAAACGAGGTGTTTTCCGATGCTCAGTAGAAAAAATCTTGAATCAATGAAATCAATTCTGGGCTATAACCTGGGTCAGGTAGAAAGCGACTACCTCCAGCACATTTTGCTTCTCTTCCTGTCAAGGCGCGCAGGCAACTGGCTGGTTCTTAAAGGGGGCACTGCCCTGCAAAAAGCATACGGGCTTAACAGGTTCAGCGACGACCTGGATTTTACATCCAAAAAAGAGGATATTGAAGATATAGCCTATGGGATCAGGACTGATTTAGCCACATTCGGACTTGAAAATGAATTGAAAATAAACAGGATGGAGAATGTAAGCGAAGTAATCGTTTACAGTATAAAAGGTCCTCTTTACGATGGAACTCCAAGAAGCATGGCTGTGCAAAGGGTGGAAGTGAGTCAGAGGGAGAAAGTTATCCTGAAAGAAGAAATCCATGAGGTGGTTCCTGTTTACCCGGATCTCCAGCCGTACCTTCTTACTATGATGAATCTTGAAGAGATTTTATCTGAAAAGGTCAGGGCTATCATGACAAGGAATAAAGCCAGAGATGTCTATGATACGTGGTTTTTGATTAAAAAGAAAATCCCTTTTAATCCCGAACTCATAAATAAAAAGCTTGAGTATTACGATATGGTTTTTGATTTGGTTGCGTTTACAACAAGTCTAATGGATAAAAATAGAATATGGGAGAGAGAGCTTAAACCTCTGGTCAGTTTTATTCCCGATTTTGAAAAGACTGCTAAGGAAATTTTGGAGGCGTTCTCTTAATTCGGAGGTAGTTGAGAGGCAAGGAGACGGAGAACCATCTTGCAGAAATACATAAATACCAAACTACCAATTTAAGCCCTGAGGTACGATAAGATGTTTTTAGTAGGCGAGGCTTTAATCGGCGAGGAACCGGAACTGGCTCATATTGATTTGATTATCGGAGAGAAAACAGGACCTGTCGGACTGGCATTTGCGAACGGTTTCACGCAGTTGTCAGTGGGGCACACCCCTCTTCTCTCCGTCATAAGACCAAACCTGCTCACCAAACCCGCCACGCTCATCGTGCCAAAGGTAACGGTCAAAAACATGGCTCAGGCAGCCCAGATATTCGGACCTGCGCAGACAGCGGTGGCAAGGGCGGTGGCGGATTCCGTGCAGGAAGGCGTCATCCCTGAAGAACAACTGGAAGACATCGCCATCGTGGTGAGCGTATTTATCCATCCCCAGGCAAAGGATTACAATAAGATATACCGATACAACTACGGCGCCACGAAACTTGCGATCGAGAGGGCGATGCAGGGCTTCCCCGACAGCAAGACCCTCATGTACGAGAAGGACAGAACCATGCACCCCATAATGGGATTCAAGGTTGTGAGGTTATGGAATCCGCCCTATCTGCAGGTTGCCATCGACATACCCGATATCGAGGCGGTCAAGAACATAATAAAACAGGTTCCGCAGAGCGACCACCTGATTTTCGAGGCTGGAACCCCGCTAATTAAAAGATACGGCGTGGATGTGGTTCACTCCATAAGAGAGGTACGCCCCAATGCCTTTGTGGTTGCGGATTTAAAGACGCTTGATACAGGCAACCTCGAGGCGCGCATGGTGGCAGATGCAACCGCAGACGCTATCGTGATATCAGGGCTTGCGCCTGTTTCCACTATCGAGAAAGCTATAAAGGAAGCCAAAAAGACCGGCATCTATGCTGTGATCGACATGCTCAATGTTGAAAAACCGATTTCGGTGCTGAAGGCTCTGACGGTGAAACCCGATGTGGTGGAGCTTCACAGGGCAATTGACGTGGAAAACAAAACAGAATATGCCTGGGGCGACATACCAGCCATGAAGAAGCTGTCGGAAAGAATGCTGGTGGCTGTCGCAGGCGGCATTCGCGTGGAGACGGTCAAGGAAGCGCTCAAATCGGGTGCCGACATCATAGTTGTAGGACGGGCAATCACCAAAGCCAAGGATGTGCGCTCCATGACAGAGCAATTCCTGGAAGAAATCAAGCAGCCTGAGATAGACCAGTACAGGATAATGACCGATTTCTAGGAAACCAGTTTTTCATGATTTGGAGTAAATTTGGATATAATTCTGGAAAAATACTATTATATAGTGAAACATGAAGACATTCTGTAGAGGATAAATAACAATTATCAAGATTCACTTCCTATCCTATCCACAAATCTATCCATGAAATCTTGAAAATCCTCTACCTTTTTTTATTAATTCTGAAAGTTTCACAGATATTACAAACCTTTACATATCTTTGCCAGAATAATACGAGCAAATGAAACCGCATGCAGTCCTTGAGGAAAAAGTAAAGAAATACGAAGAGCTTTTGCACAAAGCGCTCAAGGCCTTTGAGGTTGCGCCCCAGGAAAATTCTCATTTAAGAAAAGTTGCGGATGATTTTTCCAATATGGCAGGCTCATATTACGATGACGGCGTGCAATTCCTTGAAGAACGGGATATGGTGAACGCGCTTGTGTGCTTCAGCTACGGGCATGCGTGGCTGGATGCTGGCGTTAAACTGGGCGTATTTAAAGTGAGTGATGAAGACCTGTTTACGATTTGAAAGAGGAATAATAAATGGCAAATTATATTGTTACACTTGAAGCCGCATGGCTTGTGAAGAGTGTGGAAAGCGTAGAAGATGCGATGAATATAGCGATCTCAGAGGTCGGAAAACTGCTCAATCCTGATTTGAACTTCGTGGAAATCGAGGTGGGAACCACAAGCTGTCCCGCATGCGGCGAGGCTTTTGACAGCGTTTTCATGGCGGCAGGCACTGCGCTTGTTGGTATCCTGCTTGAAATGAAGGTGTATGACGCTGAAAGCGAGGAGCATGCGGCAAGGATTGCAAAATCAACCATAGGCAAGGCACTGAGAAACACCCCGCTCAATGTTGTTGAAGTTGAAGAGTTTGAGGGCGGGAAGGAAAAGAAAGAAAAGAAGAAACTACCGGCAGAAGAAAAATGAAGCTGGCAGCGCTTATTTCCGGCGGCAAGGATTCGACCTTTGCAATTTATAAGGCACTGCAGGAAGGTCATGAGGTTACAGACCTTGTCACGATAAAGCCGGAGTATGAGGATTCATACATGTTCCATTCTGCAAACATACATCTTACTGAAATGATTTCGCAGGCGTGCGGGATACCGCTGACTTCCATGTCCTCTTCAGGAGAGAAGGAAAAGGAACTCGATGACCTGAAAAAGGCTTTGCAGCAGGTAAAAGTTGAGGGCGTCGTTGCAGGTGCCATCGAGTCGGAATATCAGGCTTCCCGTGTTCGGCATATCTGCGAAGAGCTCGGGCTTGCGATGTATGCGCCATTATGGCATTGTGAGCCTGAGAGTTTGCTTCGCGAGATGATTACGTGTATGGATATCCGGATGGTCAAGGTAGCTGCGGCGGGCATGGACGGCTCATGGCTCGGGCGGCGCTTTAATGAAAGGCTGATAGAAGACCTGAAAGCCTTGCACAGGAAGTACAGGATTCATATCGCTGGCGAGGGCGGCGAGTATGAAACGCTGGTGCTTGATGCGCCGTATTACAGGAAGAGGATTAACCTGCTTGAGGTTGAGAAGCTATGGAGGGGGGATTTTGGTGTGATGAAGGTGATTAAGGCAGAGTTGGGGGAAAAATAAGAGTAAAATGAGAAGATCACTAAATTATTATCACAAATAGCCATGCTGGTATAATGTTCCCCTGTTTCTCAAGAGGTCTTTTGTTATGACCAGCCCCCGGGTTTTAAACTCTTCGCAGAATTTTAGTAAGCCCGTGATGTCCTTTTTCTCTTCTACGCTACTATAACCATAAAAAATAAAATCCATCCCGCAAACAACAAAAAAAGATTATGTTAAAATAAAAAGGGATACACAGCCAAACCATGTATCCCTTTTAGGGACGGCATAGCCGTACCCGATCTTAAAACCTATAGTTCATCCAAGTTAATAATTTACAGTGAACTACATAAAACCTTCCATCAAAAACCATATTAGCCTTGAAGGGCCCTCTGGATGTGTAGCGGGGATTACTTTCACGCCGCTCTTGGCTCGCACATATATCCCTTGAAGGATTCCCTTAAGTGTGCCGGGATGGCAGAGCGGCCTAATGCGCTGGTCTTAAGAACCGATGGTTCATCCGATCCACATGGGTTCGAATCCCATTCCCGGCGCTTTATCGGATGTGGTCAGGGGCACCATAACGCCCCGTCTCTTTGCTCTTTACCTTTTATGATAAGGCCAAAGCCAAATTTTACTAATTCCGGGTATCATTTCCATAATCTTTAATACACCACCCAACGATTGAAAAGCCCGTATGAGACTTGTGATGAAATTCGGAGGCACGTCGGTGGGGGACGGCGTCCGCATGAGGCATGTCGCAGAGCTTGCAAAGGAATATCGCAATGGAGGGAATGAAATTGTTCTTGTGACTTCCGCGTTCAGCGGCATCACAGATGCGCTCCTAAAAAATGCCAGGGATGCCTCAGAAACGGGAAAAACCTCTGCGGTAAAAGAATTCATCGCTGACCTCACAAAGCAGCACCACAAAGCAGTCCACGAAGCCATAGATAAGACCGTAATTTTAGAAAAAGTAACCGCAGAGCTTGACCTGCGCATAGAAGAACTTGAGAAAGCGCTCATCGGCATATGTTACCTCGGTGAACTCACAGCGAGATCAATCGATTATATTTCATCCTACGGCGAGCGATTGGCTGCACCCATACTCTGCGGTTCGCTGAACTCACTTGGAGTAAGCTCCCGCTCATTCACGGGAGGCGAAGCAGGAATAATAACCACGGATGAATACGGCAATGCCAAACCCCTTGAAGTAACGTATTCCCTTGTGAAGGAAAGGCTCGAGCCCCTTTTAAATGATTGTGTCCCTGTAGTGTGCGGTTTCATTGCAGAGAACGAAGCTGGGATTATCACCACTCTCGGGAGAGGTGGTTCTGATTTCACAGCATCCATAATCGGAGCCGCACTGAAAGCCAACGAGATATGGCTCTGGAAAGAGGTGGACGGCATCATGACAACAGACCCTGTCATCGTGCCTGAAGCCAGACCGATACCGATAATCTCTTATATCGAAGCCATGGAACTTTCGTATTTCGGCGCCAAGGTGCTCCACCCCAGAGCCATTGAGCCTGCCATAAGGCACGGCATACCTGTGCGCGTCAAGAACACATTCCATCCCGAGCTTCCGGGAACGTTGGTGGTGAAGGATGAGAAAAAGAGCAGGGATATAGTGAAAGCTGTGACCGTGATAAAAAAAGTCGCACTTATCAACATCTCGGGTGCAGGGATGGTCGGTACAATAGGCGTGGCAGCGCGCGTGTTCACCACGCTTGCAAATGCAGGTGTTAATATCGTGATGATCTCGCAGGGCTCCTCGGAGGCGAATATTTCCATCGTGGTTGATGAGGCTCATCTTGATAAGGCAGTGAAATCGATAAAGGCTGAATTCAAGAACGGTATAATCAAGGAAGTAACGCATGACAGGAATATATCTGTGGTGGCTGTCGTGGGGGCTGGCATGGCAAATACCCCGGGTGTAGCTGGACGTGTTTTCGGGGCGCTCGGGAAAGCCGCTGTCAATGTAATAATGATCTCGCAAGGCTCATCGCAGCACAATATCTCCTTCGCAGTAAGCGCCGAAAGTGCAAAAAAGGCAATCGCGGTGCTGCATAAGGAGTTCGATCTGGAACACCAGAAATGAGCTTTGCCTATGCTTGATATCCATAGCCTGCCTCTTGGCCCGAAAATAATCCTTCTCGCAGGTCTTGCAATCGGGATTACATCGTTTATATTGTTCCTGCGCTATCCTATATTGTTGATACTGATGAAATTTAAGCCTGAATACAGGGAATTCATAAAAAGGTCGCTAATGCAGAAGAAACTGAGAAAACAATATCATGAGAAAAATAGTCTTCGTGACAGGCAATGCCCATAAAGTAAAGGAAGCAGGCGATATTCTTTCGCCCCTCGGAATAACCGTGGAACAAAACAACTGCGGGTATCCTGAATTGCAGGAAGATAACCTTGAAGCCATAGCAAAATTCGGGGCGCAGTGGGCTGCAAAGAATTTGAATCAGGAGGTCATGGTGGATGATTCGGGGCTTTTCATAGAGGCACTTGGTGGGTTTCCAGGACCTTATTCTGCGTATGTTTTTGATACCCTCGGAAATGAGAGAATACTTAAACTCATGGAAGGAGAAAAAAACAGGAGCGCTGTTTTTAAATGCGTAATCGGATACTGCCGACCAGGGGAAGAGGCAATTGTTTTTTCAGGGGAAGTGAATGGGGAGATAGCAAAGGGTATCCGCGGAAGCGCGGGTTTTGGCTACGACCCGATATTCGAGGTAGGAGGTGTGACTTTTGGGGAGATGAAAGAAGAGGAGAAAAACAGGTTATCCCACAGGTATCGGGCGCTGGTGGAATTTGCGCGGTGGCTGAAAGAAGGGGCATAAGACCGATAATATTATATGTGATGCATTCGAAGGTTTGAATAAAAGAAATGACAACAACGACTATTGAATCGCAGGTGCAGAGAAAACTCATAGAGATCCTCAGGATACTCTATGAGAACAACGACCCGATAGGGGCGCGGTTGATAGCCGACAGAATGAACGAACGCGGATACCCAATCGGAGAGCGGGGGGTGCGGTATCACCTTCGCATCCTGGATGAACGGGGTCTCACCGAACGCCATGGATATGACGGCAGGGTAATCACGGAGCCTGGAATTAACGAGCTTAACGATGCACTGGTAGGGGACAGGGTGGGCTTCATCATAACAAGGATAGAAAAGCTCATCTATGATACATCTTTCGACCTTAAAACCGGAGAGGGCAAGGTAATAATCAATACGTCAATAATAGACAAGAATGATTTTGATAAAACCATGGAAGTGCTCAGGCATGTGATTTATGACGGTTATTCCATCAGTCCGTATATTAAGTCGCTGGAGGAGGGCACTTTCACTTCGGACATTAAAATCCCGGAAGGTAAAATGGGAATAGCTACCATGTGCAGCATAACGATCGACGGGATTCTGCTGAAAAACGGGATTCCGGTCAATCCTAAATACGGGGGACTGCTGGAAGTGAAGGACAGGAAACCCACGCATTTTGATGAACTCATTGTCTATAACGGTACTACCATTGACCCGATGCGGATTTTTATGTCCAAGAAGATGACGAGGGTTCTGGATGCTGTGGATACGGGTTCGGGCAGGCTTCTTGCCAACCTGCGTGAGATTCCGGGGTCGGCTATTCCGGAGGCTGAAAAGGTGCTGGAATCCGTGATGGATGCAAGGTTGGTGAGCATAGCCGAGATCGGGAAACCCGGGAAGTCCGTGCTCAATGCGCCTATCGATACAGGAAAAGTGGGCGTTGTGGTGTATGCCGGAACGAATGCGATGGCGGCAGTGGAAGAGAGCGGGATCAATGTCACAACTTATCCGATTTCTACGATTATGGATTTCAAAGAATTGAAGAAGGTGTAAGTTTTTTTTGAAATGCGAATTATTATGACATAACAGGGAATAATCCTGTATGTTCCTGATAACGCTAGATACTGGCATCGTGCATCGTACGGGGTTTGTGACTCTACCGAATTGGCAAGTTAATGTTCGGATAGCGAATATAGATTTTAGAGCATCCTTATTGGAATTCAAAAAAGGCGCACTCTTTACTCAATCCAATAAACCTGGTTGATAAGGTTCCAAATATTCCATTATTACTTTTTCGACTCTTCCATCTTTATCTGGCAGAACGACTCTTCCGCTCCAAAACGACCGATAATATATCAAAACCTGTCCATTCTTTACAGTGTAGCCCTTAAAAATGTTCCATGGGTAAAATCTCACCATTATTTTGATACCGTTCTCATAAATTTCATAGGTTCTTTTCATGAACCAGAGGATAATAAATCCAGGAATCCAGACCCAGCTAAAAAATAACCAGATTTCAATACTTTTCCCGCCGAGCCAATTGAGTATTGTTATTCCAATCGGTATCATGAAAAGGACAAATAATAAAAGCAAAGCAAGCCTGAAACTCTTATCCTCGCTCATGCTTGCTTTCACTTCCAAAAGTTTTTCACCTTTTTCGACCCTTTCAGTTTCTCCATTCATCACATCAGTCCTTTTTATACCAACATTTATACCCATTATCTTTGTCTATTTGTCTTATATTATTCGATTAATTATGAAATCATCTTATCTCTATTCTATGCTATGCCCAGCGCCTGGATGAATTTCAGAGATACATTAGAAAAACTAAAGCATTAGACTGAGCATCACATTTGATGCCCAGGAATTCTATTTCGGCCGGTTCGTGACCGCGAGAAACCCGGGTTCACCCTCGTAAAAACCATAGAGCAGATAGCTGTAATACCCGCCCATATCATCGCACTCTAAAAATCCGCTCCCACAACGAACTCCCCCAGCCTTTTTATCGCATTGTATTTCTCTTTCCTGTCAAGCTGGCGCTGTCCAGCGATTCCCGCAATACCTGAATGGAATTATCATAGACTTCCCTGTCCACAGGATACGGAAAACCATCCTTTCCACCATGTGTGAAACTGTACTTCACAGGATCGCGCCAGCTCGGTGCGCTCCCGTACACAAGGTCGGATATGAGCGCAAGCGCCCGAATCTTTTTCGGTCCCATGCCGCCAAGCGAAACCAGCTCCTCGTAGCTTGAAGGCTGAAGTTCATATGCTTTTTTCATCACATCCATTCCCCGCTCGTCTATATCGATATCCAGTACAGGGTGATGAGGAGGAAGCCGAACCCGGTTTCAAAATCAGCGAAAATTATAGATAAATCGATCCTCATTCCTGGCGTAACCTATGGCATATGGCAATACATAAATATGTGTAGACACATATAATGACATATGCCAACTATGACTCTATCCGTTCCAGACGACCTCTACGCAGTCATCAAACATCACAATGAAATAAAATGGAGCGTCATCGCTAGAAATGCGATGTGGGAGTATGCCCGAAAAATCCAGTTAGTAGATAGCATACTGGAAAAAAGTCAATTGACAGAAAAGGATGCTGCGGAGATCGGGAAACTTATAAAAAAGTCCATACGAGAACAGCATGACATCAAGTGAGTTGGAAAAATGAGACTGGTGATAGACACCAATATTATAATATCCTCTCTTATATCCAACTCCATACGGCGCTATATTCTGATGAATTCAAATATTGAGTTCATAGCACCGGAATTCACTTTTACTGAGATTTTAAAGCATGCCGATATAATCAAAAAGAAGTCAAAACTCGCATCTAAGGACCTGCAATATGTGATGGATATGCTATTTTCACGAATTGCCATCTATCCAAAAGATGAATATGCCGATTGCTATGTTCAGGCTAAACAAATCATGAAGGATATTGATCCTGATGATGCCCCTTTTTTGGCGCTTGCTATGAAAACCAAAGTTGATGGGATATGGAGCGAGGATAAAGGATTCCAACAGCAAAACCACGTTAAGATATATACTACCAAGGAACTTTTGGAGATTATTTAAAACGAATTTTTAACTCGTAATCCTGCGCCTGTATCAAAACGTAGAACACAAGAGAACTGATGGAAATGCCAGAGCCTTGAGCATAAGCGCTGATGCCCTGCAAATTTCATTGCGGGGTGGGTGATTGAAGGCGATATGGATTTAAATGCTCACTAAAGGTGATAGAATCAGATTTATTTTCAAAATCCATAATTAGGTGCACATTGTCATCATCATAAAAGCTTTAATATCATTAGTTATTAACAAATTAGAAAAATTATAGTTCAATACAACAATTCAGCATTCCATCTGACTGGAAATATATATATAGCAAATAAGCGGTTATATACTTTTGGCAGGTTAGAAAAACAATGTTAAAAACAAAAATTCATACACGAGTGTTCACTGTTTTCATCGCGGTATCGTTTATATTACAAGTACTTATTGCAGGAGTGCCAATTGTTACAGCGTCGGAAAGTCATTCAAAAGGAGATGCTGAAACCCCATGGATAGATGCGTTTCCACATAATTGGTCAGCGCAACCGCCAGTCCATGTTCGTGGTCTTGCCCCAGCAATCTCTTCACCTCTTTCTCCAGCGCAAATTAAAACTGTATATAATCTTCCTTCAACAGGTGGCAGCGGAACAATTGCAATTATTGATGCCTTTGATAATCCGAACGTTGAAAGTGACTTAGGTATCTTCAGTAGTCAATTCGGTCTGCTTCCATGCACGACTGCGAATGGCTGTTTTGAAAAACATATGATGTCGTCAAGCATCGCTACAGAAAGTGGTTGGGGACTTGAGATATCACTTGATACCCAATGGGCTCATGCAATTGCACCTAATGCAAAGATACTTCTGGTTGAGGCAAATAGCAACAGCGGAAATGATTTACTCGCTGCCGTTGATTATGCTCGAGGCCGCTCGGATGTTGAGGCAATATCAATGAGCTGGGGTGGGTCAGAGTTTTCCGGAGAGTCCAGTTTAGATTATCATTTTACCAGCACTTACGGAGCAATCTTCTTTGCCTCCTCTGGAGATGGTGGACATGGTGTTTCGTGGCCTTCAGTCTCATCAAACGTAGTCGGAGTTGGTGGAACCACTCTCACTTTCAGCGGTGGCTCGCTTGTTTCGGAGACTGCCTGGAGCGGAAGTGGAGGAGGCTTGAGCGTATATGAAACTGAGCCGCAATATCAAGTAAAATACAGTGTGTCAGGTGCAGGTCTCATGCGTGCTGTTCCTGATGTTTCGTACAATGCTGACTATCAGAATTCACCAGTGTGGGTGTATGATACATTTGGTTACCCAGGGTGGTTGGCGGTTGGTGGAACAAGCGCGGGCGCACCTCAATGGGCAGCAATCCAATCTCTAGGACTTTCTACATCAAATAATAACTTTTATCAAGATGCAAAATCAGTAAATTATCCATCTTACTTTAGAGATATTACAAGTGGCTCGAATGGAGTTTGCGGATTTTACTGCACTGCAGGGACAGGTTATGATTATGTAACAGGTTTAGGCAGTCCTCTCACAATCAATTATAATCCAACCCCAACAGCAACTCCAACCCCAGCGCCATCCTTGTCAGTATCAGCCAACCCATCCACTATAACTACAACCCAAAGATCAACAATAACTGCTTCAACATCGGATGGTCAATCTGGTGTTATAATCAACTTCGTTACATCTCTGGGCTCATTTAATTCTCCCAGTTGCACTTCAGACTCGACAGGAAAATGTTCTGTTATTTTTAGATCATCAGCAACTGGAACAGCAAGAATAACAGCATCAAAGTCAGGTTATACTTCAGGTTCAACCACTGTAACAGTAAGACGCAGATGGGGTTAACTCCGAAAATGAAGCGAGGATAACCCATCATAGTACACTGGAGTCCCCTTTGTAATTTTTTACAATAGCATTTCGATTATAGACATACACGACCTAAAAATCAAACGGTAAAAATATTGATTTTGAATGCGCTGGAATTCATTCCGGCGTCCGTTACACTCGTAAAAACCATAGAACAGATAGCTGTAATACCCGCCCAAATCATGGCAGTCTAACAATTTGATACCATAACGAACTCCCCCAATCTTTTTATCGCATTGTATTTCTCTTTCCTGTCAAATCTGGCGCTGTCCAGCGATTCCTGCAATACCTGAATGGAATTATCATAGACTTCCCTGTCCACAGGGTACGGAAAACCATCCTTTCCACCATGCGTGAAACTGTACTTCACAGGATCGCGCCAGCTCGGCGTGCTTCCGTATACTAAATCGGATATGAGCGCAAGCGCCCGAATTTTTTTAGGTCCCATGCCGCCAAGCGATACCAACTCCTCGTAGTTTGAAGGCTGCAGTTCATATGCCCTTTTCAGCACCTCCATCCCCCGCTCACTGATATCGATATCCAGAACAGGGTGGTGGGAAGGAAGCCCGAACCCGGTTTCAAAATCAGCCAGCATCCTCTGTTTCGAAGGTTTCAGGTATTTCCTGAGATGTTCGGGATTGTCCTTTACAAGGTCAAGACTTATCATGCGGGTGGATTCGCTCTCGTTTGCAGTCATGTCCAGAACCGTAGCTTCTTTCCTGTCGCAGCATATCCCATGAGGCTCGATGAAGCCCTTCACCGAATCGGAAAGCCAGTGATATCTTCGTGCATAGTCGCCGCCCATACCCTGCTGCACCACAGCCCAGTCACCCTTTTCGGTGAGGAAAAAGCAGTGATGGTATAACTGGTAGCCATCCTGGATGCAGGAGTTGTCCACCCTGGCAGACATCCTGCTTGAGTATTTCAACCTCTCTATCTTATCAGAGGAAAATGAAAAAATTTCACCGCTTTTCTCAATCTCCTCAGGTGCTTTTCGCGACGCTGCGCCCTTACCTCCGGCGACAGCAATGCCGTGTACCTCTGGCAATAGCGCCATTTTCAGCGCCCCGCATGTGGTCGTTGTGGTTCCGGAGGAATGCGAGTCAAAGCCCAGCACGCAGGAGAGCGCCTGGAACCAGTAAGGGTCTGACAGCCGCTTTAAAAATTCATCCTGACCGTATTCGTAAATGAGCGCCTCGGTAATACCGCCGGCTAACTTCACCATTCTCTTAAAGAGCCACGCTGGCGCTTTTCCGCCGTGGAGAGGAAGGCTTACGATGCCTGTACGCATGAATAATAGTTAGCTGCCGCAATATTAAAGCTGATGAGAGCATGGTGAAAGTGTTCCACAAGTATTTATGTGTTTAAAAAGTATTTTGATTTAAGAATATGAAAATGAATGCACAGATCAAAGCCGAACTGATTTCCATCGGTGCCATCGATATCGATACCTCCCTGCTTGGAAGGATAACAATTCCCACAGCAGGACCTGGCGCCGGCGGCAAGGCTTTTTTCTTCAGGTCTGGAAAACACAGGGTAAGGCTGGTGGTGGATGAAGGCTCTCCTCTGCGTGCTGTCAGGGATAACGGCGAGATTGTAATATTGAAAGGCGGGAAGGAGCTTGTGAGGGGAAGAATCGAGGAAGAGCTCATCCACTGTCCTGAGCAGGCATACATAACCATGAGCGAGCGCTGCATCTATGACTGCAAGTTCTGCCCTGTACCGAAACTTAAGGGCAGGGTAAAATCCACAGAAGAACTGCTGGCGCTTGTGGAAGAAGCGCACAGGCTCGGGAAGATGAAAGGAATCTCGATAACTTCAGGGGTAGAAGTGTCGCCTGAAAAAGAAGTGGAAAGGGCGGCAGAACTGGTCAGGGCTTTGGGGAAATATAAGGTTCCAATAGGCGTATCGGTGTATCCCACGAAAGACTCGTCACGCCTGTTGAAAGAGGCCGGGGCAAGTGAAATAAAATACAATGTGGAGACCATGGACAGGGAGATTTACGATAAATACTGCAAGAAGCCGCCGCTTGATTTCACGCTTGAGTGCCTGAAGGACGCAGTAAAGATATTCGGGAAAAACCGTGTATTCACGAACTTCATCGTGGGATTGGGAGAGACGGATGAAACCGTGGAAAAATACTACGAAGAACTGGCTGGAATGGGCGTTATCCCGATAATAAGAGCCGTGGGTGTTCATCCTCTGCGCTTCGGGGAACTTGAAGCTGAGCGTCCCACGAAGGAGAGGCTGCTTAAGCTTGCGAAGATGGCGCGAAGAATTCTTGACAAATACGGGCTTGACGCAAGTGTGGCAAAGACCATGTGCTTGCCTTGTACTGGGTGTGATTTGAATCCGCATGTCGATCTTTGAGCTAACTTACCGCAAAGGCGCAGAGAACGCAAAGGGGATTTATCTTTGCGCCCTTGGCGTCTCTGCGGTGAATAAATTTATATTATGATAGCTGAACTCAAAATCTTCCGCCGCGATATTGAGCTTATACAGGCTGAACTCGAATCCAACAAGCCCTACGAAGCCTGCGGTGTGCTCGTGGGTACCATCAACGGCAGCACTGCGCTTGTGGAGAAAGCGCTGCCTGTTACCAATGCAAAGCGCACAAGGACGAGCTTCGAGCTTGACCCGAAGCGGTTCTACGATGCATGGAACGAAGCTGAAAAAAGCGGCACGGAGATTGTCGGGGTTTATCACACGCATCCCGTTTCGTCAGCCGTCCCTTCGCTGTGGGACAGGGAAACTATGCAAAATGATACTTTAGTGTGGCTTATCGCAGGCGCCGATGGGATGAGGGCGTATGTGTGGGAGAACGGGATAAAAACAGTAAAATTTTCTGAAATCTGATGTGAATAGCCGTTCTAGCTTTTCTTTCCTGCTTCATGCATAGCTTTCAGGGCAATCGATACTGTTTTAATTTTACCCATTATTCCGCCTGAAAAACTCGCGTTAGCCATCGTCCTGTAATCTTCTGCTGACATAACCGGCGCAGCGATTCCATCCATCGTTTCTTTGCTTATGCAACCTCCCACTAATTCAGCTCCCGCCTTTTTAATAAGTTCATATTTTTTGTCAAATAATTTTGGCGCATGTGCAACTCCTGAAGCCGGGATGAGTATTTCTCCGGACCAGCTCCAACCGAATTCAGAACAAATTTTGTGAAAATATTGCTTGAGAAAATCGAAATTTTCGATCTCGGGAAATCCGCAGGAAGATATCAGTACGGTTTTCGGATGGCTGTCAAATCGTTTGGGATGTTCCGTGCCTCCTCTTGGAGATTCCACCTGAGCAGGTTCCAGAATAACAAAAAACCTGTCCAGGACATTTTTCACTGTAGCCGGGAAACTGAATAAATAAAGAGGCGCTGCCAGGAGAAAATAATCTGCCTGTTTATAAATTTCAAGGATTTCCTGGAAATCATCTTTCTGGGCGCACACTCCAGGATTTTTCTTCCCCCAACAAGACCAGCAGCTTGTGCATGGCCCGATTTTCATTTTGTGAGGGTAAAACTTTCTCACTTCAACATTTTCCCCCATCCCTTCTATACATAGATCCAGCATTTTTTCAGTAAAAGAAGGTTTTCTTAAAGAACCGGATATCGCCAGAACTATTTTTTTATCATTCATACCCCATCGCCCTCTCCAGCCCCTCCATCGCAACCCTGTTCAACCGCCGCGCCCTCTCCTCGTTCTTCCCTTCTGAAAATACCCTTACCTTTGGCTCTGTCCCGCTCGCCCTCACAAGGAACCAGCCGTCAGTGTAGTCCACGCGCACACCGTCCATGTCTGAGAACCGTTCATAATCCTGGGGAATCTCCTGCTTCAGCCTATCCAGAATCGCCTGGGTATCCGTATCTGCAGGAAGCGTCTTTGCATCCTTTATCTGGTAATATTTCGGATACGAGGTAACAAGCTCTGAAAGCGTCATCCCTTCCTTCGCAAGTATCCCTGCCATCACCCCTGCGAGCATCGGACCTTCACGGCTCCACTCAAGCAGCACCGAGCCATGCTCCTCAAGCCCGACCTGCGCGCCGCATAGGAGTTTTGCCTGCGCAAGATACGGCTCGCCAACAGGCGTATAGATAACCTCGGCGCCAAGCGTTGTTGCAACGTCTTTTATGATATTGGAGAAAGCAATCGTCACAGCGATGTACTTTTTTTTGTCCTTACCCTGCCTCAATACATGGTCTGCGATTATAGTAGCAGAAATGTCGCCCTGGATGAACTTCCCGTTCTCGTCCACGAATGCTGTCCTGTCGCCATCGCCGTCATGCGCCACACCAAAATCCGCATTTTCCGTATCTACAAGCTTTTTTAGTTTTTCAAGGTTGGCATCTGTAGGCTCAGGATTTCTTTCCCTGAACAATCCGTCATATTCGCAGTTGAACCTCACTGCTTTGTGCCCCAATCTTTCAAGGATTTCAGGAGTCACAGACGACGCTGAGCCTCCGCCGCCATCAACTGCGATTTTCATAGGCTTTGCAGGAAAAAACTTTTTGACATACTGCACTATGTGGGCGCGGTATCTTTCACTCGCCCCGCTGTCATCCAGTCTTTTCCCCTTTTTAGCTGTCTTCTTTAATTCACCGAAATATATTTTCTCAAGAGCAAGGTCTTCCTCCGGAGAAAAGCCCATGCCTCTTTTACTCAAACACTTTATGCCGTTATATTCTGGAGGGTTATGCGAAGCTGTGATCATCACGCCGGCATCCGCCTGTCTTGAAACTTCAAGCGAGAGTGTGTTCGGCGTGATTATCCCGAGTGTCAGAGCATTGCAACCATTCTCTATTATCCCCTTGATAATCGCTTCCTCAAGCATGGGTGAGGAGATTCTGGGGTCTTTTCCTATCGCTATTGTTTTTCCTCCCCCCAGATATGCCGCTATTGAGCCGCCCACCCTTTTTGCTTTTTCAGCCCCGATTCTCTCATTAGTCCCCCTAATCCCCGTATTTAAATACGGGGTCGAATACGGGGTCTCTACGACGCCCCGGAAACCGAATGTCCCGAATAGCTTTTTTTGTCTGCGGATGTTTTTATATTCATCAATTTTTTTGGTGAACTCTTCGCAGGGCATAGCATTCGGATAGGTTTTTGATGTATTAAAGGATAACTAAATAATCGATTATTCCCTTTATGGTAAATATAACCCTTTACTCCAAAAAAGACTGCCATTTATGCGATATCGCAAAGGAGACACTTCTAAAGCTCCAGAAAGAATTTCCTTTTTCGCTGACTGAAATAGATATCGAAAAGGATGAAAATGCGTTTGAAAAATACAAATATCTGATACCCGTGCTCGAAATAGACGGCGAAGAAATATTCACCTACAGGATAAATGAAATAGAATTAAAACGTCTGCTCACACTCAGGTCTTAACCTCAATAAATACAGGCACTATACTTATTATCCCGCCAAGACCAAAAAGGGCAAGGGCAATAAAATAATTGCCCTTTGTTACGTTATCCACACCTACTGCCAGCAATACCAATCCTGCGATCTTTGATACTGCATCTATTCTCTCGTATCCTGACTTGGACAGTTTCATTCGCCGTGTACAATGCCGTAGTATGTGAAAAACACTACACCCAGAAGGGCAATAATCCCGAGGGCAACCGCAACCTTTCTATTCCTTAATTCAGTTGACGGGTTCCTGTCAATAAACGGCACAAGTATCAGAAGACCATACCACAGCACCATGGGCGCGGTCACGCCGATAATCTTTGCAGGTATGGGCCCGATATCAAAAGTCCAGAATTTCAGGAAGCCGAAGACATACAGGAAATACCATTCAGGATATATCGGGGTTGGCGTAGTAAATGGATCAGCCGGCTTGAGCAGGCTTGCCGGGTATAGCGATGCCAGCAGTATCAGGCTTCCTGCAATAAGGCACATCACCACTACTTCTCGAAGTAGAAAATGCGGGAAGAAAGGAAGTCCGCGTACCCTTACAGGTTCCTGTTTCTGTTCCTCGACTTCATTTTTTTCAACTTCTATTATTGCCATATTAAAGCCTCCCTGAAATACCCTGTATCCTGACCATCAGGAAATGCAGTCCCAGAACAATTGCAATAGTTGCAGGAAGAATCAATACATGGATGGCAAAGAACCGCGTGAGGGTCTCGGCACCGATATCGTTCCCCCCCATCAGGATTAAGGAGATGTATCCACCTATAACTGGCATGGAGCCGGCTATACCTGTTCCTATCTTCGTAGCCCAGAATGAAAGCTGGTCCCACGGGAGCAGATACCCTGAGAAACCGAAGGTCGTGGTAATCAGAAGCAGGAGTATGCCCACGACCCAGTTCAACTCGCGCGGCTTCTTATAGGCACCCATGAAGTAAATTCGAATCATGTGAAGCATCACCGCCGCGATCATGGTGTTTGCAGCCCAGTGGTGCGTACTTCGGATCAGGCTTCCCAAAGGAACTGTTGTCATTATAGTCTGGACGCTCTTATATGCCGCATCTGGCGTGGGTTTGTAGTACATCGCAAGGAATATTCCTGTAAGAACAAGAATCAAGAAGCACATGAAAGCAGTCCCGCCAAGGCAATAAAGCGGATTGGATACCACATTTGTCGGTGCGGGATGTTTGACTATCGGCGACAGCAGTTCTTCAAGTTTGAACCTGTCATCAAGCCATTTGTATATCTTATCAATCAGGGACATGGACACCTCACGCCGCTCCTGCATAGAACGAAATGGATTTCACGTAATTAGGGTCCTTCCAATTGAGCGCATAGACTGCTCCCTCTCTTACTGCAATATCAATGGCTGGTAAAGGAGATGGGGGTGGTCCTGAAATCACTGCACCTGTATTCGGGTCGTATCTGCCAAGATGGCACGGGCAGAGGATATCATTCTCATCACTCTTCCATAGAGCTATACATCCAAGGTGCGTACATACAGCCCCGAATGCCCTCCAACCTGCCGGCATGTGTAAAAGCAGGGCAGCTTTGCCATTAAACACAAAATTTTTTGCACTTCCTGTCGGTACATCATCTACCGCAGCTATTCTTACCTCGCTCGCTTCACTAACAGGGGCTGTCTTCGGCCATAAATATTTCAATATCGCGGCAACCACACCCGACGTTAAAAATAATGCAACCAGACCAATTAAAATTTCAGTCAGCCTTCTTCTTGTGAGTGTAATAGTAATTTTATCATTCATGTTCTCACTCCAGTGTTGTAACGTATTCATCCTGCAGCAGTCCCTTCACATACAGATATATGATAGCTGCAAGGACAAACAGCAGATACGCAAATAACTTTCCGAGATATTCTATGAACTGCTGTGTAGAGGCAACTGAAGGGTCGCTGGATATGATTTTCCAGACGATCATGCCGCTTATCCCGGCGGCTAACAATGTCAATAGAACTATCAGGATAAAAGCAAGGTTTGACCACAGCCCTGCTTTTTCTGGTCCGTATTCGATTTTCTCTATGTGCATGATTCACCTCATAATCGTATAACGTAAACCACAGCAAGTATAAGCAAAATAGTAGCCATCGCCCGCAAACCCACATCCCATGTATTCATATGCACACCTATTTCTATTTGTTGGGTGGATTCAGGTGTGGGTGTTACTTTCGGCGGAGGGATATAACCTGCTAACGAATGATTATGCGTTCCATAATAAACACCTATCTCGTTTAGCTGCGGAGGTCCGTCCCTTGAGTGACATACCGGGCAATTTTTACCTTCTTTAACAGCATATTCTGGCCTTGCAGAAGTCAGAGAGGGGGCATATATCAGGAATACTATTACCAGCAGTAAAATGATTTGGTTTATATGTTTTTTATTCATGCTATTCGTACCTCACTTATCTTCTGCTCAACAGGTATACGGCAATAACTCCAGCCAGTGAAAATATTATCTCAAATCCAGGCGCAGATGGCGTGGGTTGGGGAGGGATTCCAGACTCCTGTTGTGCTTTCTGGGCAGAATTAATCCCGTTGGTTATTTCGTTCTGGAAGGTTGACAGATCAAACCTGTGCCACAGCACTGGAAGGCTGTTACGGATTGACACGGCAGTATCAAGATCCTTCTGCGCAGCCGAAACGCTCTTACCCTCCAGTTTTGCCTGTGCGATGTAATCATTAGCTGTGTTTATCTCGTATGTCAACTTTTCCGCATTTTTAAGCGCCGTAATCGCCCTGTCTGGCACATCGGGCGGAGCGACTTTCGTTTCAGGATTATGGCAGTTGCTGCATACATTATGGAATTCGCTGATGTTCAGAACCTGGAATACATGAGGCCGATGGCAGGTATCACACGTCGGAGCCTGCTGGTCTGCCTTTAATCTCTGGTAGTGCAGGGAATCCATGAACTGCTTTAGTTCATTGGTATGGCATTTTCCACAGGTTTCAGGGACGTTCCTGTAAAAGATAGTACTGTTGGGATCCGAACTTCGCAGGATTCCAGTATGCGCTTTCTCTTTTATATCCGAGCTTGGGTCGCCGCCATGGCAGAAATTACATGTAACATTGAACAGCGCATGTTTAGATGTAGTCCACTGGTCGTAGTTATTTATTGCGAGCTTATTAAGGACAGTGACATGGCATTGAAGAGAACAAGGTACATCCCTTGCTAAATGTTCAAGTCTTATTTTGTTAAATTGCTGCTCTGTTTCATTAAAAGCTGAAAGATTTTTATGACAATTTATGCATGAATTGTCTGCTGATACACCGGGTATAAAAAGAACAAATAATAACATCAAACCGCCTAATATAATCGTTTTTTTAGAGAACATTCCATCACCTGCTCCTTGCATAATCAATCCGGCATTTAAATTTTACCGTGAATTCCTCCGGATGCGCAGGTAATATGCCATTACGAGCCCGGATATAAGCAGGATTCCTTCAAAACCCGGTGCTTTTGTGGGAAGAGGGGTTGCTTGGCTTTCAGCCGTTATCTTTTCTGCATTCTTGGCATCATCAATGCCTTTCTGGACTTCGGTTTCAAAGTAAGTCAAATTAAATCTGTGCCATACCGAGGCAGTATTTTTCAGAATAGCTTTTGCTGTGTTCAGATCCTCCATGGCTCTGGTTACGTCCTTGCCTGATGCATTTGCAGATACGACTTCGCTTTGGGCTTTTGAAATTTCAACCTGTAAATCATTTACAGAGAATAATGCCGCTTCCGCTCTTTTGGGAACAGCAGGGTTGATTCCTGTTATATTATTATGGCAGTTGCTGCAAAAATCTTCTATCTCAGAAGCCGTCAGCACGTGAACGCTGTGTGCCTGATGACACGTTATACATGCAGGAGCAGGCAACATTTCACCAGTGGATTCTAATATCTCAAAATGCTTTGAGGTCTTGAATTCAGCAAGCTGGGAGCCATGGCATTTTCCGCACATTTCAGGAGTATTGGCACGTGCAATGCTCGCATTTGAAATACCGACGTGTGCTTCTTGCTTTGAAACCGCAGATGCGTTCCCGCCATGACATTTATCGCATGTTACACCAAAAAGGAAGTGTGTGGATATTGACCAGAGCGCATAGGTGCTGGATGTGGTCTTGTTGAGTTGATCCGCATGGCACTCAATGGAACAGGGAATGCCGCTTTCAAGATGCTTGATACGTATTTCTATGAATTGTCTTTGCGGCTCTGACGCAAAAAGCAATCTTCGGTGGCAGTCAGCACAGGTGTTGTTAGGAAAATTTGGTGCCTGTGCGATTGCAGGCTGAATCAATGTCAGCAGGAAAGATATTGCTACCAGCGCAAGAACTATACCAGCAATAATCGAAGCGTTTTTGAATCTCATATGAAATACTCCTATCATTAATGATGATATTACCCCCATATCAGCAGAATACTTAAATTTATCCTTTTATCTCACGTTTTCTTTCACTCCTGTACTCATCCACAAGCGATTCCAGCCACTTCTCTTTTGCAGCCATGCTGCGTTCTTGCGCTTTTTTATTCCAGTCTTCGATCGCATTCTTAATGTCCTCAGGATCGATTACTGCAAACTCGAAAGATGCGTCAAACTGGATGTTCACGTCCTTTACTTTTAGAACAGGTACGCCCAGGTCGAAAAGTTCCCCTTCTGCCGCATGGGACATATCATTGCAGATAATCACAGCTCCCACCCCAAGGTCGGCAAGCATTTTAGCAGTAATGCCGCCGCCTCCGCTTGCATCCCGCAATAGTATGATATCATCTTTTTTTATTCCAACCTGTTCTTCCGTCTTGAGGATGCTGTCCTTTGTAAAAGAAGAGATTATCTTTACAGGAAGGACTCTGCCGCTGATCTCAAGCCTGCGAATATGTTTTAGTCTATGTATCCTCTCGGAGAGCTCTGAAATTATTTTTTTGCTCTCTCTGATCCTGCCCTGCAAACCCATAATCTCTTTGTTGCGGATTTTTATTATTTTTTCTTTTTTAAGCTGCTTATATACCTCAGTCCGCTGTTTCTCAACAAGTTCTTCTAATTTCCTGATTTTATTATCCTTTAGAGCGAGTTCATTTTTCAATTCGTCCTGATATTCTTTCATTCCTTCGAGACTTTCTTCGTATTTTCGAATCTGCTCCTTGAAACGAAGAACCTCATAATCGGTTTTTTCAGAAACTGTTTCAACTTCGGGCTCTTTTATCTCTTTCTTAGTAAATCCAGAGATTACAGCATCTACAGACTTACCCCTCACAACCTGTGCAATCACTTCATCCGCATCCACACCAGGAGGTATTTTTTTCTTTATCTGTTCGAACTTATTCTTATTCTTGCGATACACAGATACTGCAGCGGCTATGGCATCGCGTTCATGGTTGTTTGAATATCCGTAAGGAGTCGCAAACTCAATTTTATCCTCGGCTGTGAGCACATCCTGAGGTGAGCCTGATACAGCGTTGAAGGCTCGGCGGATTTTTTCTACAGCGTTCGGCGTGGGGAACACATCGCTTGCTATGATAAGCGGTCTTCCCTGTTCTGCAACCATTTCAATAACATCGGGAATTGATATGGTTCTTGAACTGTGAAGCAGCCGCAGCTCTCCCTCTAATGTCAGCACGGCTACTGCCGTTGTTGTGCCCGGGTCTATACCCACGATTATATAATCCCTTTTCCTGGATTTGAGAGGCTTAAAAACGAGAGCATCGCGTTCTATATTTTTGACGCTCACCTGCACATCGCCATATTTTCCAGAACCGATATGAAGCAGGCTGCGTGGAGCATTAACGAGGAACTCGGATTTTGAGTAACCTCCGAACCTCTCGACTACATTCTGCGTGAATGTGAAGCCTTTGAGCTTTGATTGTTCATTCAGGTAATCCTCTATTTCCCTTGCCTTCTGCCTTACATGACCGTGCACTTTGCGCCTGTACCTGTTCTGGCTCCATCCTCCCCTCCCGAGGGAGCGCCCCCTGCTCACTTTAATTATGGTTTTATCCTCGAATGCAGAGACTTCATAGCCTATACCCATCTGGGCAAGTTGAGCGCAAGCCAGCGCCTCTGCATTGGGGTCGAACCTGTCGAATGAGAGCCCGTGCTCTTTTGCAAGTTTTGTAAGGGGCTCAAGTTTCTCGCCTCCTGTTACCTGAACCAGTTTCGTATCAGAGGGCAATTTCTGGAGGAAAGAAACAAGGTCGTGCTTATCAGAGGCGAGCTCAAAAATATTATCAACCGCGATTAACGCAGGTTTTTCTTTCCATGCCATCCTCAGGAATTTATGAATGCTCACCATGCGGTGATGCAGGGCTTCGCCGCCCTTGAGTATTACAACGGCATATCCAGGCTTTTCTTTTGCCCGGAGAGAGCCTTTTGCTATATCTATCCCGAAAATCACTTTTTCTGGCATAAATCAGGTCACTATGTTGTTCATTACCTCCAGCGCATCTCTTTTAATCCTGTATTTCCTGTTAAAAAAACTTAAGACGTTGTCTACGTCTCGCCTGAGCAACTCCCTGGCATTAATATGAGCAGGGGTTATGTACTGCGGCCAGTCTATAATCTCGGCGCCTTCGGGGCTTACAAATATATTGAATTCGCTCAGGTCTCCATGTATTATGCCGAGTTTGTATGCTTTTCTTACCTCGCCCAGTATCTCATCCAGATACCAGCCGGGTTCGTTTATTTTAGTGTGGGCAAGCTGCTGCCCTTTTGCAACCGACATTACGATGGCATGCCTGTTATAATCAATAGGCTCCGGAACGCTTACTTCGGGATAAAGGGTGCTAAGGGCATCGTGTTCCCTTTTCGCTGCAAGGCGCGAGGCATACAGCCATGAAAGATGTTTTCTCTCCCCCACATATTCCCTTTTTGTCCTGACCTGCTTGAAGCTCGTCTTCCCTTCCCTGTGGAACTTTATTATAACGTGCCTGTCAATTATGCCGCCTGTAGCCTCGTATACATGCGATTCCTTCCCTGCCCCGATTGCGTCGCCCATTGCATTTATGGTGCCGCGTTTCACAAACGCGTTCAGGGCTAAGAGGTCATAAGCCTCAAAATAGATCCGGTATCCTTCATAAGCACGGATGTTCCTGTGGATAAGTTTGTTTTTTGCAAGAGTGGAAAGGATGTATTCAACGTCTTTTATGTCGTAATTTGTAAAACAGACCAGTTCTTCCAGCGGAACCCATTCATAGAATTTCATTTTGTTCTCGATGGCAATAAGAACCCGAAATTCTTTGTTTGTGGTGGAAAGAAATGTATCTGAAATACTTTCAAGCATCAGTTACTATATATTACTGCTGACTATAAAAAGCGTTAATAAAAAAAAGAGGAAAAGAGGGTTTTACCTTCTTCCCCGCCCGCCTCTTTTGTCCCTTGAATCTCGCCCGCCTCCGCGTCCGCCTCCTCCTCCGCCTCCATATCCGCCGCGCCTGAATGAACCGAAATCGCGTTCTCCGCTGCCGTACATGCTGCCGTATCCGCCGCCTCCTCCGCCTCCCCCACCACGCCCGAATCCGCCGCTGCGTTTCCGTTCAGGCTGCTCCACATGCTTATCCGACATATTGATTTCGGTATTGACTTCTGTAATCGGCTCTTCGGACAATAGCATCTTCCCGTATTTTCCTATGTTCAGTCTCATAGAATTCCTGACTACCGAAATGTAGCCGTTCTGGATTGAAATCGTGTCCCCGGCTGCTATTTTTCCAATCTGGTCATCCCATAACGATAACAGGATACTTGCGGTTGCATCTGCAACTTTTACTTCACAGACCCGCTTGGCACCGAATTTTGATTGTATGTCCTTTACCTCTCCTATCTCGATCACTTTTAGAGTGGCATTAACATTTTTTGAGTTCTCTGTCATATCCTTTACATTGACATTTATAGGCGTTTCATTTGTAGGGGTTGTTTCCATTTTAATACCTTGCTTTGATTTTAACTTCCTGCCTCCCCAAGAGCTTAATTCGCATTCTTTGAGTTAGAAGAAGCATAAACCAGATAGTTGGTGGATATAATATAGTTTCTGCATAACAATCTTAAAACACAAATTCCATCCCGTCATACCCCAGAGGCCATTCTTTAACAGATTCATCATGGGGTGGAAAAAGATGGCTTAAATGGGTAAGCACAACTTTTTTCGCCTCCAATTCCGACGCCAGTTCCATCGCTTCTTTGGCATTCATATGTTTGGGTATTCTTGCCCTCGGCGGGATTATGGCGTCTGCAATAAGGAGGTCAGGTTTAAACATCAGTTCGATGCTTTTTTCCGGGATATCCCTGGCTGTATCCCCTGTTATCACAATCTTGCTTTTCCCATCAGTGAGAATAACACCGGCAGATTCGAGAAGCGGGGGGTGCCTGACTTCCACCAGCGTTATGTTAATACCGATCAGCTCAAAAGGAATATAGAATCGTACATCATGCCTTTTCGGCTTCATGAAAGACAGGTAGTTCAATATATAGTCAAGTGTATTTTTAAGACCGTACACATTCACGCCATTCTGTATCCGGTGAAAATCCCCAAAACCTGCATAATGGTCGTAATGAGGGTGCGTCCAGATCACACCATCAACGCGGCTTATGCCTTTTTTCAAAAGCTGCCATCGAAGGTCGGGGCTTGTATCGATCAGCACTCTTTTGCTTTCCGATTCAACCAGTATGGAAAAACGAAGCCTTCTACTCAATCCTCCAGCCAGTGCATCCAGGCATGCAGGACAGGAACACCCAAGCTTTGGCGTCCCCACGGCATCGCCTGTCCCGAGCAGCGTTATTTTCATAAAGCGACACCTCGCTTTATGCGGTGTTCAGGTATGCTTCGCATACCTGTCCCGAGACACGCCTCGGGAGGGCGTGTCCACGTAAACCGATACCCCGGTTTACGTGGTGTTCAGGTATGCGAAGCATACCTGTCGTTTGATAAACCTTTCTTAAAGGTTTACGTATGGCGAAGCCATACGTCAAGGGTCGCGCCCCTTGAGGGCGCACACACGTATTGCATAGCAATACGTGGATACGCAATCGACTGGCGTGACAGTCGTACGGCGTCAACTGACGTGACGGTTGCGCGGTGTAAACTGACGCAACAGTTTTTGATAAAACTTTCTTAAAGTTTTTCATTTAGTTTCATCCATCGTCTTTAGCGGAATCCTTTTATTGAACTCGGTTATTCCGCGAAGTAAATCTTCCTGTGTCAGGATTGTTCTCTCTGTAATAAGCCCGTTAAGCACTGCTTCCCTTACAATCATGCGCAGGTCGGAACCAGAGTATCCCTCTGTTTTCGAGGCAATCTCCTCTGTATTAAAGCTGCCCTCGATATCACGGATCACGATATCAAGTATCTTTTTCCTCATGTCCTTATCAGGCAGGGTGAACTCCACGATCTCATCAAACCGCCTCCATGCGGCATGGTCGAGTATTGTGGGATGGTTCGTTGCGCCGATAAGAAGAACGCCGTGCTCCACAAGGCTTATTTCGTCTATGGCTTTCAGCAGCGTATTCACAGCCCTCTTTAATGCAGCATGCTCATCCGTAGCACGGGCTTTTGCCACGAAATCGAACTCATCAATGAAAAGGATGCATGGGTTAAGCTTTTTTGCAAGCTCAAAAACCCTGTCGATGTTCTTGGCTGTTTCACCGAGGTACTGGTCTGCTATCTGTGAGAGCTTTACCTCGACCATAGGAATCCCAAGCCGCCCGCTAAGGGCTCGCGCAACCGAGGTTTTACCCGTACCCGGGGGACCTACGAATAAGAGTTTTCCAATCTCCCGAAGACCTATCCGCTTCAGGTAGTCGCGGTACTGGATTGCCTTGGCGATTTTCTCAATCTCATTTTCCTGTTCCTCTGTGAGGACAAGGTCTTTCAGGTTCTGCCTGATATCTTCGGGTGCCACGATATGAGCGAGCTTTAGCATCTCCTCTGAGCCCTTTTCGGATTCTATGCTCTTGATAAGGGACATTATCCACTCTCTTCCGCTTTCTTTCGGAGTATTGGTAGCTTTTGCTTTTTCATAGCTTACGGGAAGCGAGTCATAGCTCTCAAAAAAAGATGCCAGCACAGGGTTCTTATTGATGTCTTCAATCGCCTCAGGATGCTTTGCAAGCCATTTTGCAGCGAGGTCGAAAACAGTGAGTTTTATTTGCGAGCCGAACTCCTCGAACTCGAGGAAGGGCAGTGTTTTTGTGCTGCTCTTTACATTTTCAAGACCATAGATACTTCTTATATCGCCTTCGGTGACGTAGATCGGACGCTTTACAGTTTTCTCTTTCTCATCCCAGTAGTGCTTTCGTATTTTCTGCGGGAGGTCGTCCACGCCAAGCTTATCTGACTGGTTGTAAAGGTGCGCGGTAAGCACAAGTTCGGTGATTAAAAGTTTGTCATCTGTCATATTGAACTTCATTATTACGTTTCTAAATCACATATAGTTTATGAATAAACTTTAAAGCTCTCAGTAAAGATTAAATACCTTAGTGCAATTTTTGGATACATCCGTCACGATTGATTATTAAAATATTCCCCGTATTTAAATACGGGGTCTTTCTCGGAGAAAAAATGAAGGAAATACGAATACACGGCCGCGGCGGACAGGGTTCCGTAACAGCGGCTGAACTTTTAGCAGTGGCTGCCTTTGAGGATGGGAAATACAGCCAGGCTTTCCCCGCATTTGGCGTGGAAAGAAGAGGTGCTCCTGTGATGGCTTTTGTGCGCTTAAATGATAAGCCCATACGTTTAAGGAGCCAGATATACGAACCCGACTATGTGATAGTCCAGGATGCCACCCTCGTGGATGTAGTTAATGTTGCCGCAGGGGCAAAACCCGAAGGGATTATTCTCATAAACACCGAAAAAAGCCCGGAATCCTTCAACCTGAATACAAAAGCCAGAGTTAAAACACTTGATGCCACAAAGCTTGCGATGGATATAATAGGAAAACCCATCGTCAATACCACGCTGGTAGGAGCATTTGCAGGCGTGAGCGGTCTTATAAGACCTGAATCCATAAAAAATGCTGTTATGGAGCGTTTCCCTGGAAAAGTGGGAGAAAACAATGCGAAAGCTATCCAGGCAGCCTACGACCTGATGGAGGCGCAGCGATGAAACTGGTAATTAAAACAGTAGCCAAACCCGGAAGTACGAATGTCAATAAGACAGGAGCGTGGCGTTCATTCATGCCTGTTTTTGACCACAAGCTGTGCAGCAAATGCGGCATCTGTGCAATGTACTGCCCGGAAGGAATCGTGTATAAATTGGAGAACGGGTTTTATGAACCCGACTATGAATACTGTAAAGGCTGCGGTATCTGTGCGAATGAGTGTCCCAAGAAGGCAATAGTAATGGTGCTGGAGGGCAAATGAGGAAGAGAATGGTCGTTGTGGAAGGTTCCTATGCAGTAGCACACGCGGTCAAGGTCTGCAAGCCAAATGTGATATCAGCCTACCCTATAACCCCGCAGACGCATATCGTGGAGGATTTAGCACAGTTCGCAGCTGACGGCGAAATGAACTGCGCGTACATGAATGTAGAATCCGAGTTCTCTGCCATCTCAGCTCTGATAGGAGCAAGCGCAGCAGGGGCGAGAACGTATTCTTCGACAACATCTCAAGGACTTGCGCTGATGCATGAAGCCCTGTTCAATGCCTCAGGCATGAGGTTGCCCATTGTTATGACCGTGGTGAACAGGGCGTTGAGCGCTCCCATCAATATCTGGAACGACCAGCAGGACTCCATCTCTCAGCGTGATACGGGCTGGATACAATTGTATGCAGAGGATGTGCAGGAGTCTGCGGACATGGTTCCACAGCTTTATAAGATTGCTGAGGATGCTGAAGTTATGCTGCCTGCCATGTCATGCATGGACGGGTTCATTCTTTCCCATGTTTACGAGCCTGTCATTTTACTTGAGCAAAGCATAACAGACGAATTCCTGCCTGCTTATTCGCCGGAGAACATGCTCGATCCCAAGAACCCAATGTCCTTTGGTGCCTTTGCTGACCCGAGCACGTACACAGAGTTCCGGTACAAGCAGGAGAAAGCCATGGGTGTGGCTTTGAAGATGATAGAGGAAGTTGCTAACGAATTCAGGGATGTATATGGACGATATTACGGCGGTCTCATCGACGGCTATATGCTCGATGACGCCGATATCGTGATAATGGCAATGGGGTCTGTCATCGGCACGATAAAGGATACCATAGATGTTCTGCGCAGCGAAGGCGAAAGCGTGGGTCTTCTCAAGGTCAGGTCGTTCAGACCTTTCCCAGCCGATGCTATTCGAGCGGCGCTGAAGAAAGCAAAGGTAGTTATAACGCTTGATAAGAATATATCTGTCGGCAAGAACGAAGGCGCCCTGTGCACCGAGGTAAAGGCGTGCCTTCATAACACTGATATCCGGGTTCCTGTTATCGGCTTCATGCTCGGGCATGGAGGGCGTGATATTCCTATGAGTACGATTAAGAAAATAATCACCAAAGCAAAGTTAGTGGAAAAGGGGATATTCGTTGAGAGCGAATTCGCTGATTTGAGGGAGGAGCTGGTTTGATGAGCCTTCTTGCTCCTGGTCATAGAGGATGCGCGGGATGCTGCGATGCCCTTGCAGGAAAGTTCGTGCTCGATGCCATTGGCGAGGACTGCATCGTTGTTTCTCCTACAGGCTGCCTTGAGGTGTTTACCACGCCATATCCTGAGTCTGCATGGGGCGTGCCCTGGATACATTCGCTGTTTGAGAATGCAGCGGCAGTTGCTTCTGGCGTTGAGGCTGCGCTTAAATCCATGGGAAAAAAGAACAACACTAAGATAATTGCAATCGGAGGCGATGGCGCTACGCTGGATATTGGCTTGCAGGCAATCTCAGGTGCATTTGAGCGGGGACATGATTTTACGTATATCTGCGTGGATAACGAGGCGTACATGAACACAGGCATACAGAGAAGCGGCGCCACGCCTCTGTTCGCAAGCACCACCACAAGCCCGGCTGGGAAAGCCTCATTCGGGAATCCGCAGCATAAGAAGAACATGCCTGCAATTATAGCAGCCCACGGTTCTCCCTATGTTGCCACGGCGTCTATTGCTTATGCACCTGACATGATGAGAAAGATCAAAAAGGCAGCAGAAACCAAGGGTCCCACGTATATTCATGTGCATGCGCCCTGCTGCACGGGCTGGAAGTTTGAAAGCTCAAAGACCATCGAGGTCGGGAGGCTTGCGGTCGAGACTGCGATGTGGCCGCTCTATGAGATGGAGAACGGCACTGTTACGAACGTGAGGAAGCTGAAGAACAGGAAGCCAGTGGAAGAGTATCTTAAGGCGCAGGGCAGGTTCAAGCATCTCTTTACCCTGGAAGGCGGCGCAGCGGAAATCAAGAAGATCCAGGCGATTGCGGACTGGAATGTGAAGCATTTCGGGCTGGAGTGAATGCCATTTTTCATAGTCCCTCAATAACTTTTCTGGCGTCCTCATAAACATCTACACTGAGCCACATTACTCTTGCAAGTTTATCCAGAGCATCCAGTGCCTCACTTTTCGATATTTTCCCAATCTTAGCAGAACGTATGAGCACACCCAGAGAACCGACAACCTCAAGCCCTAATCCTAATGCGAACCTCCTTGCTGCGAGATCATCAATAAGTATCGGGAATTTTTTTCTCTTTGCAAGCATTATTGCAGAGGCTTCGCCGTTTTCTATGCCTGCGCTCTCTGCGATTTTCTTTGACGTATCGTTCTTGCTTTTTTCTATTACTATCCAGCCTTTTTCTATCTCGCTCTCTATCAAAAAAGCATCGGATGCACCTTCTTCTTTTCCCCTATCAACGACCTCTATTTTGACCTCCTGTGGAATCATCACTTTTCCAAACAGTTCCTTGAGTAGCTTCAGCCGGTCTATTCTTGCAAGATGGATAAGCGGTCCTGAGTTGCTGACAATCATATTATTTCATAGCCCACTTAATATCAGCATATAGGTCTTCTTTCTCATACCCGAAAGGAATTTTGCGCTTTTTTAATTCTTCGAGCGCTGCCCTGTATGTTATTCCAGCCTTACTTGCTGCTTTCCAGAGTGAGATTTTCCCCTCGCTGTAGGATTCAAAGGCTTTCTTTACCCGATATTCACGAAGCGCATCGCCTATGAGCTTGCGCAGCATCGTACCTTTGTCAAGAACTTCCTGTTTGCAGGCTTCTTCTATGTCCTGTATGTATTGCTCAGGAAGGCGGATGGAGATGGTTTTCATAATGATTACGTTTTATTATAACGTATACTTAAGGTTGTTGGTGGTTTGGATCTTTTTGGAGCAAGGGAAATTAACGATGCCGGGGCGATATGCGGACTGGAATGTGAAGCACTTCGGGCTGGAGTGAGCACGTAATCTAACCGCATATGAACACAGATAAACGCAGATGGGTTATTCAGTTAACGAACAGATTTTAAAAATATATAATTTATATATTAGTATTACTATTGGATTACAAGTGGAACTTGAATGAAACCCGATGAACTTGATAAAATTGTAAATGAGGCAGTGCAGAGACTAAAAAACATCGATGGATTTGAAAAAGTAAGGTTTATCATTCTGTATGGTTCTGCGGCGGAAGGTTCATTCGTCACGAAGCCTGGCTTCACTTGATGTTCACAACCATAAATCCTGCTAGAACAAAAAAATAAAAGAGGGGATTTGCGCCCTCTTATTTTGACTTAGGACAACTTTACTTAGGTCGTCTCATACTTTATGTATAACGATGCTTCCCCCGCTAATAGCCTGTGGACTTGCAGCCTCGATATCATCAGATCCTCCGAGAACGTTGTCGTAGACTAAATTGTCCGTGGTCTTATCCCAGATCTTAATACGGAATTTGTCAACGCTTCCGCCACCGTTGATTGCACCATCAGTAGCTGTCAGCAGGAACCCGTAGTTGCCTGCACCGTTAATCGTGCCTGTGCCACTGAACTGCGCGCGTGCACCGGATATTACAAGCCAGTCATAGCTCGTGGAGTGGAAGTTAAGATTTTCGATCTGGAATTCAGTTTGACCGGTCGGGACTGTAGCGCCTTGTTTGTACTTTGAGACGAAACCGAAGTTAGCTCGCCCAGCCAGCGAAGGATCTGCCTGGTAGGCTCCTGCGGGTGAGTCAATCCAGCCGCCTCCTGTTACGAACCCGCCGGTCGGGTCGTACACAACCATGAACTGATATGCCGACGACCCAACACTTTCCACAGTCAATGTAATTGTGTAAACCCCTGCTGCTCTATATATATGGCTGCCAGTGACCGATCCAGCACCGCCGCTCTCCATTACTGTTCCTAAACTCGTCCCGTCACCCCAATTCCATTCCGCAGAGTGAGTACCAGTAGTGCCGTGGTCTGCGAATGAGGCGCTTGCCTCAACCTGAGTGTCTACTCTGACCGGATCAATCGGTGCCATGATAGAACTAATCCATTTCTTTCGTACGGCAGCATTCCATCTGCTTGCTGTTGAAGTAAGTACAGTTATCTCGATATCACCGTTTGTCAGAACTGCTCTGCTGGAAACGCACGGGTCAGGTGATGCTTCACCGGGACTGCCAGTGCAGGGTGGTACAGGCACACCATTCTTAAATATTTCAATCGTATTCTGATCCTCTCGCGGAGGAATCGCTGAGGAGTTAATCTGGAACACGATGACAAGCGGCGCCTTGGTCATGGCGTTAGGTGCAGTAATATCTATCTGCAGGCCTATTAACTGGAAGGCAGAGGAAGAAGTTTGTGAGGCGGGCATTTCCTCAATGGTTATTGTGCCTGCATTGGGAGTAGTGACTGAAGTTTCTACAGGGTCAGATACTGTGGTTCCAGCGCCTGTAGCTACTGTATCGCCTGGGCTGACCGATTGCGTAACGCTCTCTGTCGTAAGAGGTAAATAGTCCCCTCCATTTATAATATTCCCGGAGCTATTGTAGGGAATCGACGTATTACCCAGACCATCTCCATCGGTATCGTTACCGGCATAATCTGACCAGTAATTACCGCCAAGATAAGGACCTCCAATGATGTTTGTACCTGCCTGTTTTGTTATATTCCAGATATTGTTTCCATCATCCCAGGCATTGATTGTCCATGCATATTCCGAGTTGTTGAAGTAGTTGTTGTATATGGTGTTAGTGTATGAATTGTCTATGCCTATGCCTAAATCAGTATTCAGGCTTACAACGTTGTTTGTCAGGGTGTTATTGCCGCTGGAAGATTGGAGAAATATTCCCACGCTGTTAGAGCTTGCATTGTTGTTTGTCAAGGTGTTATTGTTGCTGGAAGATTGGAGAAAGATTCCCTCCTGATAGATTCCCGCGCTGTTAGAGCTTGCATCGTTGTTGGTCAAAGTATTGTTACTGGAAGAGTCGAGATAGATTCCCGCGCTGTTAGAGCTTGCAATGTTGTTGTATATGCTGTTAGTGCTTGATTTGTATAGCTTTATACCAAACTCAGTATTCGAGCTTGCAATGTTTCCGCTTATTACGTTATTGTTATTGCCTGAAGTAGAAAAAGTTGAATTTGGATGCCAAAATAGATTAATGCCTCCTCGATTATTCGAAAAATTATTATTCATCAATTTGTTGTCGCTAGAAAATTCCAGAAGGATGCCATAGTACGTGTTCCAGTTAGCATTGTTGTAGCTCAGATTATTGTTGCTTGAAGCATCCAGAAAGATGCCATAATTGTTAGAGTTTGCATTGTTATTGGACAAGGTGTTGTTGGTGGAAGAGTTGAGGAGGATTCCTTCAAAATTCGAGCTTACATTGTTATTTTCTATGCTTCCATTTTCTGAGTCTTGATAAAAGATGCCGCCGAGCCAATCCGTGACTGTAAGATTTTTAACAGTTACATTTGTTAGTGTCATTGTTGAGTTATACACATGCACCCCGTAAGTGTTTGAGTCATATACAAGCCCCCCATAAGTGAGATAATTCGTGCCATCAATCGTAAGGCCGGCGCCATCGAAAATCACATGGCTTGAGGTGATATTGATGCAGCTTGGAGCGCTATTCAGTATGCTGGTATTGAGCACATATTCTCCTGGTTCGGAAATCGTCTGACAGGAATCTATTTCCGTTACCGCAACTGCGCTGCCAAGCAGCAATAATGCCAGCATCATTATTCCTGAAGCTATTCTGAGGGTATGCCCCATGCACATGTTTTTCATTACTGATTTTCTCATTTTTCAAACCTCCTATTATGAAATCCACTTTCTATATAGTAAAGCAATGAGCGACACCATAACCAAAAACCTCAAATGCTTCTTTTTGGGTTCTCCTTTTTTATTCGCTTTCCAATTTATTGCCCTTTGTAATTCTTCCATTTATATAACATCCTTAAATTTTTAATGATACTGTAATCCGCACGACTTATGTGTTTACGGCCACTGCGTATTTATTCCAAAAGCTATTCCGAGGGCACACCCTCCATAGTATCCTGCCTTCTTTTCCATTTTTCCACCATTTCCTGAATATATAAAATCAGTACCATATTTGTAAAGCCATGCACGTCTATAATAACCTTACCCACACAGCATGCGCATCTCATGCGTACGGAAAGCCTTATCTGCGCATCCCGCTTAAAACCCACATAAGGGATAGGTGTGAGAAAACATCGCCTGAGCACCACAATATCAGGAAAGCACTGGGAGCTCCTGAAAAAGCATGCGAACATGTTCGAGACCCAGCAGAAAGCGCTCGAGCGTGCCATAGAACTGTTGGAGAACAGGCAAGGCACGGCGCTATCTCCAGAAGCGAAGTTCTGGGTTCACATCGGTACTGAAGTCGGGATATGCGCTGTATCCAGGGATACCCTCAGGGCATTGCTTGAGAACTCTGACATCGAGCGTGTCTTTCAAATGACTCGCGGAGAGGTGATTTATGGCCTTGAGGATCAATGCAATAAGCCTCTGAAAAAAATCAATCTGAAAGAAATCCTGGAGGCAATCGTCTTTGCAGGCATGGCTTCGAACTGGTTTGATCTGGTAGGCTACAGGGATAAGGGCGAATATTACTGCCTCAAGTTTGCCCATTCACTTTCATTAAATGGTTCGAAACTAAACAAAGCATGGATTGAGGAACTTTTCAAGGCATACGGTGCAAGAACCGAGAGCCACGTCTCTGAGCACAGCGTTTTTGTGAAGGTTTATAAGGCACCAGCGCCACAAACGCAAAAACGCCAAGATAATAAGAAATCGCCACATACCCCTCAAGATTCGACAGACTATTGAGCGCCGGATTCGCCTTCTCAATCAACTTCAGCACACCCAGCCCATAATAATTCGCAATGCCATAAATCAGAATAAGAATCCATAGGTCAGGTGCCCTCCTGAATACTTCAATCACTCTCGCTGAATATGACTGCGCCGCAAGCTGCACCGCAACAAGACTCAGCGTTACCACAAGCGCCACGATGGCAGCAAAACTATTGGAAAAAAAGCGTCATCCCAAAATGATATATATCATTGTATCTATAATTCCAGTATGGGAGGTTTAAAATGAAAAAAACATTGATTATTGGACTATTAGCAATGGTGCTCCTCATAAGCGGCTGCACTTCTGCACCAACAACAACACCGCAGCCAACACAGACGCAACCGGCTCCGACAACCACGGCACAGCCGACAGAGACGCAAGGCGTGGGGGTCGGCGTGAATGTTTCTGTGGGAACTACAATACAGCCGACGTCAGTAGCGGTAACCGTAGAGATTAAAGGTTTCGCATTTAATCCGCCAACCGTAACAATCTCTACAGGAACAACCGTCACCTGGACCAACAGCGACCCCGCTCCGCATACTGTAACATCTGTATCGGGTGAATTTGATTCAGGCAATATTAATCAGGGAGGTACTTTTAGCTACACATTTAATCAAGCCGGAACATTTGAATACAGTTGTACAATCCATCCCACCATAGTACACGGAAAAGTAATCGTGACGTAAATTATTTTGCACCTACTAAATCGCTTTTGCGAGTATGAGCGATTAGTAGGTGAGATTTTTTAAATACTGCGGCAATTAATCTTCATTCAGGTTATTTGGCTTTCAACACTTCATACCGGCAGTCCAAGGGCTTTTCTCTTTTTGTTGATATGCGCCTCGATGCCATCTGCCCCTTCAACCATATCGGTCTGAACAGCAAGTTTTCCTCCGGTCAGCCCTTCAATATCCTCTGTGAGGAGTTTCACAAGCCGAGGCGCTCCACCCACTGGAGGCATGGGCGCCACATGGGTATACAGACCAAAAGCCAGGGCAAAGATGGCGTCTATGGTTGCTTTCTGCTCCATGTACTCCGGGGCTGTAACTGCAACTGGAAGCTGTGACGGGTCAACTCCGAGAGCGTCCGCAACAGCAGTGACAAGGAGCGTGATTCTTCCCGTGTCAGTGCATGTGCCAAAGCTCAGCACAGGCGGGATTTTGAGAAGCTCGCATACCGCCTTAAGACCTGGGCCCGCTTCCTGCTTAGCCTCAAGAGTGGTAAGACCTCCTACCTGTAGGGCTGCATTGCCGCATCCTGCGCTTATGACAAGAATGTCGCGCTTGATAAGTTCACGTGCCATTTTCAATGTATTGATATCCTGTCCGCCATCGCGCAGCGTTGTGCAGCTCACAAGAGCCACCACACCTTTAATAGTTCCTTTCTTGATGACATCGAGCAGGGGGTCAAGAGTGCCGCCAAGAGCGCCGAGGCATGCTTCTGTAGAGAATCCGATAACAGCGTTTTGTTTCCTTTTGGACTTGTTTGTGATTTTTCCTTTTCGCTTCTTGAAGTTCTCTATTGCAATATCTATAAGCCGCTGTGCCTGGGATGCCACCTCCTCAGGCTTATACACTATCTGGTCTTTCATTCCCGGAACGTTAACAAGTTTTGAGACTGAGACAAGGGTAGTGTTATATTTATCCTGGTACGCTCCCATTCCCGGGGGTGAACAGTTCATATCCATGGCAAAAACATCGATGCCGCCTGTTGCAAGCGCAGGTTCGATGGAGAGCCAGTTCCCGATCATGCCCACGAATACATTGTCTGTCTCAAATCTCTGGACAAGCTCCTGCCCGGTCTCGATCGAACCAATGATACGAAGCCCCCTGCCTCCTGCATTCTTTGCTTTTTCCTGGTTTTTTGGCTCATGAGCTGCCTTGATGAGGGCCGCGCCGATGAAGGGCTCATGACCGTTCACTGCTATATTCACATAGGCAGGATCTATTATTCCAATGTCCACCGCAACCTCATGAGGTTTTGGCGTTCCGAAAAGTACGTCCTGTACCATTTCAAGCGGAATCTGGGAACCGTAGATGCATGCAATACCCAGACGCAAAGCCTTCTTTGCAAGTGAAACATAATCACCATCGACATTGGTCTGTGTGCTTGAAACCGCATCCATAATTTCATGAAGAGGTCCTCCTGGCATGATGCCGAGTTTTCGCCACAGTTCTATCCTTGATTTCGGAGCAAAGAGGAGAACATTTGGAAGCTCTTCATCCGAATCTGCATTGATACCTGCCATAATGGCATCAGCCACTGCAGGAGCGAGAATACTGATGCTCTGCCCTGTTTTTATTCCCATCTTCTCTGCAAGACTTCGGAGTTTTGCCTCATCCTTTATCTGGAAAGGCGTTTTCCCCATGGCTGTAGCGCTGAGGGTTTTTGCTACCTCCTTGGCATGGAAGGTGTATGTAGACGTTCCCATGGTATTCAGGAATAGCATGTTTCTCATCGCCATGCCGTCTGCATCGATGCCGCATGCGCCGCGGTCTGCCCCGGCTTTTATCCTGCACGGACCGTTGCTGCATAGCTGACAGCTTATACCCAGGTCGCAGAACGTGCAGCGGTTTCCCTGAGCATCAAATCGATCAAAAGTATTGGTCATGCCGTCTTTATTCAATACACCGTACATTTCTACTACTGACTTATGTGCACTAATTGTTTCCATAAAATATCACTCCGTTTCTAATTGTTTTTATCTACTTTACTATAAGGCTTTCCACAAGTGATTTATCCCCCGAGACGTTCCCATTTCCATTCTCTTTTCATTTACGATTTTCTTTAACAAATCCATTTACTTTACCTCCGATCTGGGTATGATTCAAGTAACCTCCAATTATGTATAAATGTATTTACTATATGTTATAAGTAAAAACTAAATTACAACTATAATTAATCGGAAAAGCTATTTTTATGCTGGTTTTTGTCAGAGTAATTTTCTTGTGAGGCAGGAATCTATAATCTAAAAAACCTTGAACGTCTGAACTCTCTCAAGAAGCATGCCTTCCACGATTATCGGATAATCCTTTTCCGCGCTTTTTAAAGCATTGGTAAGCTTCCAGCTCTTATCAGCAAAAATTGTAATCAGGGGCTCGCCTTTCTTAACTATTTCACCTTTTTTCTTATGAATCCAGACCCCTGCCCCTGTATCGTTTGGCGCGCCAGCCATCCTTGCAATCTCGACTATGCGCTTATTATCGAATTCAATGACGTACCCGTCCGCAGGGGATGCAAGTTCTGCACTATGCTCCCCGGGTTTAATATCGGTATGCACTACTTTCGGATTTCCGCCCTGTGCTTCAATCATCTCCTTCAGTTTCGCAAGCGCTTTGCCAGAACGCAGCGTCTCCATTGCAAGCTCCTTGCCGTGACCTTTAGCAGCAGCCCCTCCCATCTCAAGCAAAATTCCGGCAAGACCCGTACTCTTTTCAATAAGGCTGTTTGGTCCCTGCATTGTTTCCAGTACCTTCAACGCCTCCCTCACCTCGATTGCCGGTCCAACAGTTCTTCCCACAGGCGATGCGCCGTAGGTCATGGCGCATTCCACATTCATCCCGAGCCGCTCCCCCAGTTCGATTAAGTCTCTTGCGAGTTTTTTCCCGTCATCCATGGTAGGAACCTTGGTCCCGCTGCCTATGGGTATGTCTATAACAACACAGTCAGCCCCGACAGCGCCCTTTTTTGCCATTATGGATGCCAGAAGCTGGTTGTGGGGGTCTATGGAGAGAGGATATTCGATATGTATCAGCTTATCATCGGCTGGGGCGATATTTGTAGCACCTCCCCATGCTATTATGCCGCCGACTTTCTCTGTAATTGACTTTATTTCTTCAGCCGAGAATTCTACGGGCGCAAGTACTTCCATCAGGTCTGCCGTACCTGCAGCGCCCGTGATCGCCCTTGAACTTGTCTTGGGTATGAGAAGACCGTTTGCAGCAATTATAGGAACCACAAGCAGCGATATTTTATTGCCGGGGACGCCTCCTATGCTGTGCTTATCCATAATCGGATGCGTGTCGAATTCGATTTTTTCGCCGCTGTCGATCATTGCTCTTGTCAGCCATTCTATCTCATCACTGCTCATCCCATGGATGTATGAGGTGGTAACGAAGGCCGACATCTCGATTTCTGTGAGGTTATCCTTTACAATATCCTGGACTATCTGGTAGATTTCCTCCTGTGTGAGCTTCTGTTTGTCCATAAATTTTTTAATAAAACCAACTGAACTCGGTCTTAAAGTCGGGATGATATCTATCGTAAGGGGACATACTTTTCCAAGCTTTTCACAGCATTCCTGGTATACTCCCACTGTACCTTTTTGAATCATATCGCCAATCTCAACGATTGCAGTCAAGTAGCTGTGGTCTTTTAACTGGACACGGTCTCCCCCCTGTACGCCGAGCTCCTTGGCATCCTGTGGATTAAGGACTACTTTATACTTGCCTGCTTTGATTTGAAGTGGTTGGACTTTAAGTTCCATTTTATCGTACCCTCTTTATTATACATTCAATTATAAAGGTTTTTACAATATTTAGCACTATGGATTTTTCATGAGAATGAGTGAAGGATATGTCAGAGTAGTTTCAGCACGTATTTTAATTCATCTACCTTAAACTGTCCCTGCCCTGTGGGAGCATCCACATATCCGTAGGTCATGACAGAACCATAAATCGGCGCAATAATGCGTGAATGCCTGCCGATGTTGCCCATAGCGATGGTGCATACTTTTCCCTTCGACTGCAGGGTAACCTCAAGCAGACGGAGAACGTCCTCGAACGAGTGCGGCATTACGGCAAGTTTGGCTATGTCTCCCCCTGCTTCAAAAGATTCGCGAATAACGCCAAGCATAACATCAATCCCGGGTGTTCTCTGGAAATCGTGTGTGGATATGATAACAGTCTTACCATTGCTTCTGGCTTTTTCTACAACAGCGTCTCTTTCTTGGGCGCATAACTCAATGTCAACAGCATCTGCGCCCGGCAGTAAAGATAATAATTTTTGAATGCGCTTGTCTTCGCTTCCCTCCCATGCACCTCCTTCCTGCTTCATCCGGTTAGTAATAATTACCGGCAAGCTGAGCTTCTTTAGCGCTTGAAGGATTTTAAGTGCGTCCGCATCCAGGAGGTCTATTCTAAGCTCCAGCATATCTGCCCCTAACTGTTTTGCCCTGATTGCAGATTCGATGGGATTTTTTCCTATGGATGCAACTATTGATTTATTAAGTTCCAGGCTTCCTATGCGCACCATATGCTAATAAACGTCATTATTTTATCATAAGGGTTATGAAGGAAATATATAAAATCAAAATATTTATATCATTTGAAGCAGGTTAAACAACGAATGAATGGTTTGACCGGGAAAATTAGGAGGGCAGCGACAAGTTTAATACTGCCAGTGGATGGGAAAAGAGCAGGGGAGTGCAAAAATTGTGGCTCTTGCTGCATGTTCCTGTATAAATGTCCGTTCCTCAGGTTTGAAAATTATAATTCTCGCAAGGCAATATGCACTATCCACGGCATCAGACCTCCTATGTGCAGGAAATACCCCAGGACAAAAAGCGAACAGGGGCACCAGCCATGCGGCTACTATTTTATTGATCAAGTTCCAGAGCCTGAAAGAGCACTGTAAAGAACAAACTATTTAGCGGTAGAAGGAAATTGGAATGATGAGGTAAGAATATGGGGCTTATAGAAAGAACAAGTACAATCATCAAATCAAAAATAAACAAGATCTTAGGGAAATTCGAAGACCCGAGAGAGACTCTGGATTATTCTTATGAGAAGCAGATTGAACTTTTGCAGAATGTCAAGCGCGGAGTGGCAGAGGTTACCACATCGAAGAAACGCCTCGAGCTTCAGAAAGTAAAGCTTGAGCAGAATGTTCAGAAACTGGACGAGCAATCAAGGGAAGCCGTAAAGGCAGGCAGGGAGGACCTTGCACGGATTGCGCTTGAGAGAAAGAGCACGTCTCAGACTGAAATCGCAAGCCTTACCCAGCAGATTGCAGATGTTGCCAATCAGCAGGGAAAACTCATAGAAACAGAAAAGCGCCTCTCAACCAAGATAGAAGCCTTCCGCACGACAAAGGAAACAATAAAAGCACAGTACAGCGCGGCTGAGGCGCAGGTCAAGGTCACGGAAGCCGTGAGCGGCATCGGGGAAGAGATGAGCGATATCGGCATGGCAGTCCAGCGGGCGCAGGATAAGACCGAGACCATGAAGGCGCGGGCTGAGGCGCTGGATGAGCTTGTGGAGGCAGGGACGCTAGAGGATGTTACAGGCGGTACGAAGGACGATATCGACCGGGAGCTTTCGAAGATAAAGTCAAAAGGCGATGTGGATGCGCAGCTTGAAGCGCTGAAGAAGGAGATGGGAAAATGATCGTTCGATTGATGGGCGAAGGGCAGTTCGAGATCGATAAAAAGCACATGGATGAGATAAATAAAATAGATAATAATATTGTGAAGATAGTTAATAAAGGGGACAAGAATAATTGTACCGCCTGCCGATATTTCGCTTGAGGAGGCGAGGAAGATATTCAAGGGGGAGGGACTGGTGCCGGATTAATGTTTTCCTCCTGATAAGTTAAATACAATTCGCCGCAAGAAATAGATTATGATTCTCCTCACCGGCGCCACAGGCTTCATAGGCGAACGAGTACTGCGGGCATTATCGGAAAAGAAGGTTCAGGTCAGATGTCTTGTCAGGAAACCCGTGCGCTCAGAAAAACCCAACATCTCTTATGTAATTAGCGACGTGCTTGACTATGATTCACTTGTCAAAGCCACAGAAGGGGTGGACACTGTATATTACTTCATTCACATGATGGGTACGCAGAAGGCACAGAAAAGGTTCGATATACTCGATCGGCTTGCAATTACCAACATGGTAAAAGCGTGTAAAATCAATGACGTCAAGAGGATTATTCACCTCACAGGCATAAGACCCCGGCAGGAGAAGCTCTCGACTCACCTTGAGAGCAGGAAGGAAGTGGAGGAGATGATCAAGAACAGCGGCATCGATTACACGATTTTCAGGGCTTCTGTCATAATCGGCAGGGGCGGCGCCGCTTTTGAGATTCTTGACACTGCTGTCAGAAAATTCCCGATAATCCCGGTTTTTAACTGGCAAAATACAAGGGTGCAGCCCATCTATATCGGCGATGTGATACGATATCTTGTTGAATGCATGGACAAAAAAGAGACTTTAAACAAATGCTATGACATAGGCTGCTCACAGGTTTTTACATATAGAGAACTTATGCAGCAGTATGCAAAGGAGCTGGGACTAAAAAGGGTTTTTTTGTCGATTCCAGGTTCATGGAACTGGCTCTCCTCGGTCATGCTGGGAAAACTCGCACCTGTGAATCCAAACGTGATTTACTGGCTTATAGAATCGCTGCACAATAACATGGTTTGCGAACCGAATGACCTTAAAACGATATTCTGGTTTGAACCTCTTTCATTTAAAGAAAGTATCAGGAAAATCGCGGAAACGAGCAACAGGTAGTGTTATTTCAAAATATTTTAAATCCCAGTACAATCAAAAGGAAGATAAGCACAGGCTGGTGGATTAAATAAATAGTCAGAGAGTTTTTACCCAAAAACATAAATGCGGCGGCAAATCTGCTTTCGAATTTTAGATCAGTTGTTCTCCTGACAAAATATTTTCCCGAATATATGCCGAGCATAAGAACCCCAAGCCAGGGTATTAAAGGGAAATAATCGAAGGTGGAGAAGTTTTTAGGCATAAATCCCAACCAGAATAGATAGGAGAAATCGAATTGTGTTATCTGCAGGTAAAAGCCGGATAAAATAATCAGTAAACCACCTATCAGGTTTAGCTTATTATATCTGATGAAAAATGGTACGAGGAAAGAGCTGACAGAAAAGAAATGCAGTATACCGAAAAATATTGTCCCCTCTGGTACAAATATGTAAGTAAACAGGGTTATAAACGCTGCAAAAATTAGAAGTTTTCCTCCTCTTTTTAAATATTTTTTGCTGAAATTTTCTTTATTTTTTTCAAAGCTGATATGGGCTGCAACCCCGGATATGAAAATAAAAATCAAGGCTATGGCTCTGGGAAAGACAAACAAGTAAAGAAAATTAGAGGGCATGTTGATCAGTCTAAAATAACTCAAAGTAACAGAATAGTTAAACAGGATCATAAGCACAATATCAACACCTCTAATGAGATCAACCGTCTGAATCCTTCTCTGCTCCAAAAGGCGTTGATGTTCCTTGAGTCGTGAATCAAATATGGTCATGAATAATAACTAACCTCAAGCTGGGAGGAGATATTTATAATATACTTCAGCTATTATAGGAAGAACAGTATGATTACCCTGCCGCAGGACGAAGAGATTCGCACAGCATTTAGAAATTGCTGCGAAAAATTAGCAATCGACGGCTCCAGAAAGAATATGGAAGGACTGGTCATCTACGATATGACCGATGGGACAAGAACCTCTACAAATCTTGAAGGGTCGGATGCATATTTCGATGGCGGGCTTTTTGTTATGAGATTTATTCATTTCCTGAAGGTGCTGGGTGCGAAAAACAGCTATATCAATGTCATCCACGAGGGACACAAGGAAAGAGTAAATTATAAGGATATATATGAAGGCATGCGCAGGCATGTGGAAATGTACAGGGAATATTCCAAAAAGAATAACGTAAGGTTAAGATTTGTAGGTAAATATGATACCCGCATCGATCCGAAGGATACCAATTACGATTTGAGAAAAGATCTGTTAAACCTCGAAGGTGCAACCGTAATAGACCCCGGGCACACTGTGCATTTCATGATCAACTTCTCTACCAGATGGGCAGCAGAAGAGGGGAAAGAATTTTTTAAAACCCTTCCTGAGGCAAATGTGATTCTCAGGCATGCCAAGGGCTATGTGAACGGCGATATGTGGCTTTTTGGAAAACTGGATAGCAATAGCTTTGTGTATGCCCAGAATGGTTCATCCAACATCAACTGGAGCGACAGGCAGATAATTATGCTTATTGCGGTATGTCTCCGGAGCATGGTGCTGAATAAAGGAACCCATATGTCCAAGAAATACGAAGGGGACGAAAAAGACACCGTGAGGCAAAAAAGAGAAATCGAGCTTTCGTTCATCCATAAATCCTTTTACGATAAGTCAACAGAAACAAAATTTCAAAAAAGAGCTGTTATTTTTAGCTCCTACGGACCTGAAATTTACGAGTTTTGATTCAGAGGCTCGAAGTTTGCATCTATCCCCTGGAAACACTTCCTACTATAAAAGCTACTATAGCAATTAGCATTGCAAATTTAAGCATCCTCCGTGCCAGCTTTGCATCTTTGAAAATTAAAGGCAATGAACCGATAAATAGCATATCGGCGAGCAAAACAACCACTAAATATTCCCACCCGAATTGATGAAGAGGATAGTAAGGCAGCGGGCTTATTAAAACCGCAAGAATGATAAGCACTGCAGCTACAATACCTGCGTTCCTTACTCCTATTTTCATGGGCAGGGTAATCCTGTCTTTATCCCCTTTAATATCCTCGATATCCTTTATTATCTCACGCCCCACAATGGATAAAAATACTGCAATCGCTATTATTCCCGTAATCAAGGTTCTACCCACAATAACCCCGCCAAATATGAATGCAAGTGCGGTCTGGGTACCTATTATCATGTTTCCTACGATTTTTTCATGCTTGAATTTTTTCTCATAGGCAATCTGGGATGCAAGTGCAATAACAACTATAACAACTACCAGCAGTGATTTCACGATGAAACTTAAGAAAAGAGCGAGCAGCAGGGAAATGGCGAAAAAGACCATTGAAAAAAAGAGAGCCTGCCCGGGTTTTAGTTTCCCGGACGGGATGGGTCTGTCGGGATGGTTTATTTTATCATTCTCCCGATCCAGATAATCGTTTATCGCATTTCCAGCGATGCCAAATAAAAATGCAACGGTAAAGCCAAGAAAAATGGGCAGGGCGTATTCTTTTACATCGCTGCCAGCCCCTATTAATGCCGCTGCAAATACAGCCAGCCCGATCATTAAGGAAGTCAGGGGTCTGCTTAAGGAAATATATGGGTGAATATTACGTTCCCTTCAATTCCTTTGATTTCATTCTAAGACCGGTATATCCGCATTTTCTGCATCGGGTTGCGCGTACTGAATTCCGTGCATTGCATTTCATGCATATTTTCATGTGCAGAAGTACCTTCTCCGCTTCTGGAAATCTTGCCATAATTCACCTCACTGGGTCTCCTTACTACAATGTTATCAGATTTAACACTTTGCTATCCGCTATTCGCTGTACATGAGCTCCTTTTCTTTTACCTCGCCTCCAGGTTCGATTTCCTGGAATATCTGGCCTTCAAAGGAATATACCTCGGCGCCGTTGAGCCATGCATCAGGCATGAGCCCTGCCTTCATGCAGGTCTGGCACAGGAATTCCGTGCTGTCAAAGCCATGCTCCACCGCCACCTGCGGCAGCAGGAGACCCGAACTCCTGCCCGTCGCAACTATCAGCCCGTCCCTCCCGATTACTATCTTGCCTGGAAGGTCTCTGGGTTTTGAATTAATGCGCCTCGGGATGGTAAGCACTGTAACCTCGATGGTCAGCCCTTCTATTTCTTCAGGTTTTACAGGGGAAAAGCGCGGGTCGTCCCGTGCGGCATTGATTGCTGATACTATTATCGCTTCACCGAGTGGCAGAATGGGATATGGTCTGCCTATGCATCCCCGGAGTTCCTTTCTCGTATTTAACGTAACAAAAACGCCGCGTTTTTCGCTAAAAACTTCGGGGAGGTTATCCGGCTTGATTTTTATTCCGTTGTTGAGGCATTCTTCAATGGCTCCGCGGGCAAGGTGGACTGCTAATTCTCCTTCTGGTTTTGTGAGCATGATTATGGATTATTATACGATAATGAGTATAACCTTTTTGGTTCAACAACAACAATTATATGAAAAATAACGCATTATAACTTTTCCTGAGCCTCTACTTACGAAGAACTCAACCACGTAAAAAAAGTTATTTTATCGCCGAGCCCGTCTTGAAACAACAAGATACGCAGCTGCAAATCCGATAGCGAACGCTTTGCTAAAGCTACCACCTGGGAGTATTGCCCTCGTAGCATTGAATAGCGAAAACATCTATGCGATTTTGAACCGACTTGGAATTCCGGTGGCGGAATCTGGCAAGTCTTGTGCTCTAGGAAACATGTGCGTGCCGTGCCTTGAC
>JAPZAS010000018.1 GCA_027460525.1 Candidatus Methanoperedens sp. | reverse complement strand
AACATTGCCTGAACTAAACGTCTTTGTTTTCAAAAGTTTAAGATTAATCCTGTCCTTGATGTCTTTAAATAATGGTTTGCCGTGGCCCAAGACAACAGGATTCACTATAATCCGATATTCATCAATTAAGCCAAGTTGCGTAAAAGTTGATACAATGCTGCCACTACCGAATATCACCATGTCCTTACCGGGCTGTTGTTTCATTTTCGCGATTTCTTCCTGTATAACCTCTTTAACCAGCCTGGCATTTTTCCATTCAACTTTTTCCAGAGTCTTTGAAAAAACAATTTTGGTTATATTATTTATTTTGTGGGAAATTTCAAGATCGCTCTTTGAAGTTGACAGGTTCGTAGCCGCGGCAGGCCAATAACTTTCAAAAAGTTGATAAGTCACTCGTCCGAATAAAATAGTGTCGACCGTATTTAGTAGATCGATGGCATATTGGTTAAATTCTTCATCCACGATATGCCAATCTATTTCTCCACTTGGTCCTGCAAAGAAGCCGTCAAGTGAGACCATCATTGATACAATTACTTTTCTCATATATTTTTCCAAAAATTCAGATTCTCGCCAAGTACTCGGCGAGGCGACTTAGAATCATTACGCTTTCTCCTTTTCCATTTTTTCCAAAAGCTCGTCAAGACGATCATACGAATCATTGACCCCCCTTTCCATGCCAGACTGAAGCATACCATCACGGTCAGCAACAGACTGGAAGACAGAATGAGACGTTAGCTTTGTCCTGTCACCGGGCAATACTTCAAATCTCGCCGTTTCGAGGACGACATGCCCTTTTTCAGGAAGCCCTTCAAACTCAAATGTGCCGATAATTCTCTCAGGGGCTGTGACCTCATGAGTCACGCCATGAAATGCATAGTCGTTGCCATCTTTATCTTTATGGATATATCGCCACATGCCACCGTTTCTCGGTTCAAATTTCTCAAGAGTCATGACGAGTTCCCATGGCCCAAGCCACTGTATGTAAAGCTTCGGATCTGTGAATGCTTTAAAAACGAGCTCACGGGGTGCATCAAACTCCCTTGTAATGAAGATCTCTTGTTTGCCTGGTATTGCTGTAATTTTTGTCTGATTATTTTTTGTCATTTAGTGATCTCCTCCTTTGTGTCAGGCTGATAGAGAAGCAGAACGACCCCATTCTTAAACGTCCCAGTTTTTACAAGTTTCAGATTAAGCCTGTCCTTGATGTTTTTAAACAAGGGTTTTCCGCTGCCAAGAACAACAGGATGGACTAAAAGCTGATATTCATCGATTAAGCCAAGATTCGTAAAAGTTTGTACGATGCTGCCACTGCCCAATATCACCATGTCCTTGCCGGGCTGTTGTTTCATTTTTTGGGTTTCTTCTGCAATGTTGTCTTTAATCAGCCTTGTATTCCTCCATTGCGCCTTTTCCAGCGTTTTTGAAAAAACGATTTTGGGTAAGTTATTCATCCTGTCAATGAGGATTGGGTCTTCGGCAGGTGGGGAAGCGGATGGCCAGTAACTTGCCATCAGTTCATAAGTTACTCGTCCAAGTAAGATTGTGTTCCCTCTACCTGCCTGATTGGTGGCATATTTAGCCAATTCTTCCTTCCGTTTAAACCAATCTATTTCCCCGTTTGGTCCCGCAAAGAACCCATCAAGCGTTACATTTTCAAATGCAATTACTTTTCTCATATTAATTGACCCCACCCCTTCCATTTAACAGCTCTTTCTCTGTTTTCTCCATATCGTCCCCCCATTGAAGCATAATCTCAATTATATGTTAGAAATTTTTGCTATAAATACTTGTCTGGGATTGCTGCTGGGATAGGTTTATTTAACAAAAATTTTATAACACGTAAGTAACTTCAGGTGAAACTATGGCAAGGAAAAAGATTTTGATTACAGTCGTTTTGATTGCGCTGATGGCATTTACGCTTGGATGCACCGAAAAATCCCAGCCCGCACAAAGTGGAAAAAACAGAATAGCCACCATCGAGACCAATAAGGGTATAATAAAATTCGAGCTCTTCGAAAAAGAGACCCCAATCACTACAAAAAACTTCATAGAATTGGCACAGAGCGGTTTTTATAATGGTCTCACATTCCACAGGGTTGAGCCAGGGTTCGTAATTCAGGGCGGGGACCCTAAGGGAGATGGCTCAGGCGGTTCAGATAAGACCATTCCTCTTGAGATAGCCCCTTCACTGACGCATAAAAAAGGTGCAGTGGGTATGGCTCGCTCCACTGATCCGAACAGTGCGTCATCCCAGTTATATATAGTCCTTGCAGATGCAAAGTTCCTGGATGGGCAATATGCAGTATTTGGACAGGTCACTGAAGGGCAGGATGTTGCTGAAAATATCGCAGTAGGCGATAAGATGCTGAAGATTACAATAGGAGAGAAATAACCAACATGGCAGATATTATAATCAGTCGCAAAAAACACCATATTCCAGCTTATATTGCCGGTACGAGAAATAAGCGCGCTGGAGTCATTCTCATTCACGAAGTATGGGGGCTTAACAAGAATATCAGAAGCCTTGCTGATCGCCTGGCTGCTGAGGGCTATGTTGTTCTCGCACCGGATCTTATTTCCCAGACCGGAATCACTGAAAAAATAGACCAGTCCATTTTGGCTGAGGTAGCCAATCCTTCTACCCACGATGAAGCCCAGAAGAAACTGCGTGCGGCTATGAGTCCGATCATGTCGGAAGAATTCGGGAAGGAAACAGTAGAACGGCTCAGAATATGCTTCAGCTATCTAAAGCTGGAGTACAAGGTGGAGAAAATTGCAGTCATGGGATTTTGTTTTGGTGGTACCTACAGCTACAGCTTTGCAGCAAGTGAACCGACTCTTGCCGCAGCTTTGCCGTTTTATGGACATGCGCTTGAGAAAGAGGAAGAATTGGCCAAAATCTCATGCCCGGTCATGGCATTTTACGGCGTAAAGGATATTGCGTTAGTGCAGGGCCTGCCGCAACTTGAAGCGTCAATGAAAAAGCTCAATAAAGATTTCCAGTACAAAGTATATCCGAATGCTGGCCATGCATTCATGAACGATACAAACCCGACAACATACAATAAAGAAGCAGCGGAGGATGCCTGGGAAAAAGCGTTGCAGTTCTTAAAGAAACATCTTTAAAAACATGAAGAATATCCAGTCGCTGTGGGACAAAAAAATTGATGTTCTGAGGAATAGAGACCGGGTATTACTAAAAAAGATTAGCCCAAGAATGATTTCATTTTTTAAAACTTGAGGAAACTATAAAGACTTGATTTGTTATTTTGATTATTAAGCTATAATGGAGGAAGATATTATGCCAAAAATGAAAGCGATACGGGTGACTGCTCCGGGAACAGATTTTAAGTTGGTTAATATTGATATTCCTGAGCCAAGAGAGAACGAAGTTCTTATTAAAGTTGAAGCATGTGGTATCTGCCATGGGGATGTGTTGGTAAAGGAAGGCCACTTTCCTGGCCTCACCTATCCAAGGATACCTGGACATGAAGTTGTTGGAGCCATAAAAAAATTAGGTTCTGACTCAAAACATTGGAAAGTTGGGCAAAGAGTTGGGATTGGATGGCATGGCGGCCATTGCCACCACTGCAGAGCCTGTCGTAATGGTGAATTTGGAACTTGCGAAAATGCTCTTGTTACAGGTCTTTCAATTGATGGGGGGTATGCAGAATATATGGTAGCTAGAATGGAGGTGCTTACACCTATTCCCGAAGAGCTTAATTCAATTGATGCAGCACCGTTGCTCTGTGCTGGCAGAACAACTTTTGGAGCATTAAAAAGTTCCAACCTAAAAGGAGGTGATCTTGTAGCAATTCATGGATTGGGAGGACTTGGTCATCTTGCAGTACAATTTGCTAATAAGCTTGGTCTAAAAGTTGCAGTAATTTCAAGAGGAAAAGAAAAGGAGCAATTGGCAAAAAAGCTTGGAGCTCACTACTATTTTGATTCAAATGCTGTTGAACCAGCGGAAGAGCTAATGAAACTGGGCGGGGCAAATGTCATACTTTGCACAGCTCCAAACAGCAAATCAATGGCAGAACTTGTAAATGGTTTAGCCAGAAATGGTCAGATGATTATAGTCACCTTTTCAAACGAACCAATGACCATACCGCCAGTTATATTAATGATGGGTCAGAGATCAATTAGCGGATGGGTTGGAGGAACTCCTGAAGACGCATTAAGGTTCAGCGTCGTTTCTAAAATAAAGCCAATGGTTGAGGTTTTCCCACTGGAGCAGGCCGCTTTAGCTTTTGAAAAGATGATGACTGCAACAGTTCACTTTAGGGCTGTTTTGAAAATTGGAAGTGATAAGAATGACTGATATAATTAAGCTAATCCAGGAAAGACATTCCAGCAGAGGCCAGTTTGATCCAAAAAAGCTTATTCCAAAGGATAAATTAAAGATGATTTTAGAGGCAGCACGTTGGGCTCCAACAGCACACAACATGCAGAACTTTGATATTATTGTAATTGATGATAAAAAGGTTATTGAAACTCTTGGAAAAATCGAATCCATTATATCAGAAGAATTTATCAGAGAAAACTTTGAGCAGCTATCCATGTCAGAAGAAGAGCTAAAAAGAAAAAAAATAGGGATTTTAGGAACCCAATTTCCACCAAATTGGAGAGATGCTTCTAAACTGGATGAGGCAATTAAGGAAAGAAACCCTACTCCTCTCAGCGACACTATCAGGGGAGGGAATACAATCCTTTTAATTATTTATGATAGAAGAAAAAGAGCTCCAGCATCTGAGGGCGACGTTCTAGGTTTCTTAAGCCTCGGTTGTGTGATGGAAAATATATGGTTAATGGCTCAATCATTAGGTGTAAGCATGCATATAATGAGTGCGTTTGGTGGTGTGCAGAAAGAATTAAAGAAGATACTTAATATTCCTGAATATATGGAACTTGGATTTGCATGCAAACTAGGCTACCCTGTTTCAGAAACAAAATATCTGAGGGTAAGACGGGATATAGGGTCTTTCACACATCATAATAAGTATGGGGAAAAATGGTTAGCCTGAAAAATTATCATTTCTTTTTTTTCTAATCGATTTTTAAATCGAAGTTTTATTGTTCTTATCCTATTGTTCACTCAGCTAGTGCTTCACCGCTTTCAGATGCAATTTTTATCTTCATAATTTCATAAGATTTCTTTTGCTTTTAATTAAATATTTTACTTCTATTCTGAACCGAATACTTTCGCCCCGCTCTCAAATTGCTTTTAAGCTGATCCGTCCTACCTTATTATTCCCCTCCGGTGTGAGTGTTATGTCTTACTGCATTAGCGCCCGCAGTCTACCTGTATTGCCATGCATTGACCTTCGGGATTTCAAACCCTCATGCATCACCGTGATTGAGGGTTCATCCGGTCTGGTGCCTGATGTTTTATTCCGCCTCTGCGCTGCCTCGGTTGTATCATTAGACAGGGATGCTGTATTTGTGGACGGCGGGAACAGTTTCAATCCCTACACCCTCTCAAGGATCGCAAAATCCTTCGGCGCAGAGCCCAGGAAAGTACTCTCTCGCATTCATGTCGCCCGTGCCTTCACCGAATACCAGATGGAAGCCCTGATAAATGGATTGCAGGATGCACTTCCGCAGTGGAACCCCGCCGTACTGGCGATATCCTATCTGCCTTCCCTGTTTTCTGGCTCGGACGGCATGAGACTGTTCGAGCCGCTGCTTGAACATTTAAAACTGCTGACTGCGTCTTCTAGCGTTATTACAGCAATCACGAGTTTCGGCGGCTCATGGTACGGGGACAGGCAGCTTGCATCCAGGGCCGACAGGGTCATCCGCGTAGAGCAACCCTCAAAGAAGCTCATAAGGCTATTCGATAACGGTCACGTTTTTGAGTATATGCCCGTGCCGCCAGGGCAGATGAGGTTTACAGATTTTACAGGAGGTGATGCATATGGGCAGAACAGTGCCCAGCTTCCGAATGTTGCTTGAGGAAATGATAGTGGAGCTTTCAGTATTCAGAAGGGCGCTGCGCGGGGAGGATAAGGCTGCATTCGATAGCCTCATGAACAAGGCAAGGAAGCATGCATCATCCTGCACGGTTGCGCCTACCCTTGACCCGATGGATGCCGTGTTCCTGTCTATTCTTATCGAGCAGCAGAAGGAAATCAATTCACTGCGGGAGGCGAAAGCGAATGTTCCTGCTGGATATCAGGTACAATCCGGAGAACTGCACCATAACAAGATGGATTAAAGACGGCTCAGACTGCAAGCCAGAACGTGAGGTGTATTATCCCAGGATATACATTTCAAATAAACCAGAACTTTTATCCCTGATAGCCAGCCTGCCCGGTGTGAAACATACGCATTTTGAAGAGAAGAGCACGTGGCTCGGCAAAGAGCCTGAAAAAGTAATATCTGCTGCCATAGAACCGAATTCAGTTTACGAGATCGCCTCGATGCTTGAGGCGAAGGGATGCAGCCTGTACAACATCGACCTCGACCCGGTCAGGCAGTATCTCCTTGAATACAAGCTGTTTCCAGCTGCAAGACTCAAAGGAGATATTCTTGATGACAGCCAGTATACCCTTGACTATGAAGTGCCCGAACTTGTAAGCATGGAATTATCGGTAATACCAGGCAGGGATAAAGGAATTATCACGATGGACGACCCCATCGGCAGGATTGTTTTTGGTAACAGCGTGATCGAGGGAAATTCTGAAGCGAAGATGATCAATAAACTTAACATTGAGGTTGCTCATGCCGACCCCGACCTGATACTTACGGAACGAGGAGATAGTTTTGACCTGCCGTATTTGCATCACCGCGCAGCTTTGCACGGCATTGAACTGCAGCTTGGAAGGGAGAAGGATACCCTGCCTGAAGGCAGCGGAAAATCATATTTCAGCTACGGGAGAATTCTTTACAAACCCAGAGGATACTTACTGGCAGGACGGCTGCATCTTGACAGATCTTCTTTTATGTTCTCAGAAGGCGGACTGCTTGGACTAATTGACCTTTCCCGCATAACTGGAATCCAGCTGCAGGAACTCTCGCGCCTGAGTCCCGGCAGCGCCGTGACTGCGCTTCAGGTCAACCAGGCTCTGCGTGACGGCGTACTCGTTCCCTGGAAGCGCAACCTTGCAGAATACTGGAAGACAGCTGAGGAACTGCTCATCGCTGACAGGGGCGCCTTAGTGATAGAACCGAAGGTAGGGCTTCATGAGAACGCATTTGAAATTGACTTTGCATCCCTCTTTCCCAACATCATGGTGAAGCACAACATCTCGCCTGAAACGGTGCTGTGCGGATGCTGCCCGGATTCGGAAAAGCGTGTTCCGTTTACGCACTACAACATCTGCCAGCAGCGTACTGGGCTTATTCCGCGCGTGCTCAAACCCTTAATAGAGAGGAGAATAACCTATAAGAAGCGCATTAATGATTGCCCATCGAGAGCGGAGGAGTATGAGATGAAACAGAACATACTCAAATGGCTGCTTGTGACAAGCTTCGGGTATATGGGCTTCAACAAAGCGCGCTTTGGCAGGATAGAATGCCATGAATCCATAACTGCCTATGGACGTGAAATTTTGCTTCGCACAATAGAGCTTGCAGAGGGTATGGGTTTTGAGATACTGCACGGCATTGTGGACAGTCTTTGGGTGAAAGGAAGCGAACCTGAGAAGCTCTGTGAACTTGCATCCCGCGAAATAGGCATACCTCTTGAGCTTAAAGGCGAGTTCAGGTGGATCGTGTTCCTGCCCAACAAGTCAAATGGAGTTGGAGCACTGAACCGGTATTACGGGGTGATGACGAACGGCAAGCTGAAAGTGCGGGGCATAGAAACAAGGCGGAGCGATACGCCGCGGGTCATAAGCGACATGCAGGATGCCATGCTCGGAAAGCTTGCAGAAGCAAGAAACGCTTCCGAGTTTTACCAGAAGATACCTGAAGCTATCGTGGTATTGCGGGAATACACAAGAAAAGTGCTTGACAATGAATGTGAATTTTCTGACCTGATATTCAAGACGCATGTATCCAGAGGCTGCGATGAGTACAGGCAGTTCAATAACCAGATGGCTGCTATGAGGCAGCTGAGGCAGGAAGGTATAGAGACACTGCCGGGGCAGAGCATTCGCTACATAATAACAGACCATAAATCCAGAAGCTGGCAGAAACGGGTTATGATACCAGAACTTGCAGATGAGAACACGCAGTACGACAGGGTAAAATACTACGAATACCTGCTTCAGGCTGCTGAGAGTATGCTGCTACCCTTCGGATACACGAAAGAACGGCTGGATGAGATTATGAGAAGGAAGATGCAGAGAAGCCTGTGCGGATACTGAAAAATACTAAGAAAAAATATACAACATAAGATGTTCATCTAAAATGGTGTGTATATCATACTGCTCCTGGCAATCGTGCTCTATTTAATTTCCGAATATTTACATCGATCCCTTTCGTCATCGGCATCGAAAACTTTGTATGTTGTTCTTATGTTGCCGGGAACGATCGTACATGAATTCAGTCATGCTTTAGTTGCTCTGCTCATGGGTGCACGTATAACAAATTTCAGTGTCATACCGTCGGGGGACACTTTAGGACGAGTAGAACATACAAATCCAAAGATACCTGTCATTGGCAATTTTGCCATCTCAATCGCTCCATTGATTGGATGCCCGGCAATACTGCTTCTTATAAGCAAATATCTTGGAATCCATTTCAATTATTTGCCAGGCTCTTTTGACATACTCACAGAAACACTGTCTTTACTCGAAGGAAGTCTTTCTTTCATTATGGGCCTGGATTATTTGAACTGGAAAACATATGTTTTCCTATACCTTGCATTAGCTTTGGGAGCTGGCGCGGCACCGAGCAAGAAGGACATAACTTACATGATTCCTGGTCTAATAATTATTGTTGTTGCGATTCTTGCATTGAACTATTTCGGCATTAATATTCCATATCTCAATATTATAGTCTCTTGGATAAGTGTAGCTCTTACGATCGCGATTATTCCTTTACTGACCATAACAGCCATGGTCGCGATGCTTAGGTTGATAGCTGTTGTAAAATAGTTAACCGTGGCTGGCCAAGTGTATATGAGTAATCCAGGAAGAGGTAAAGAATTCCATTTTAGGCTAATTCTTCACACCGCCTATCTCTCGCTACAAGAGAGCCTGTCCATGCTTTCCACACTGATAGCATCCTCGGAAAGTCTCTTATTGATCTACGCAAATGATGGTGAGGAAACATGAATTTTTTTGATTCTGCATACGAGGGTATTCCGCCATGGGATATAGGACGTCCCCAGAATGAATTCATCCGGCTTGCGGAAGATGGAGAGATAAGCGGAAGAGTTCTTGATGTGGGATGCGGAACAGGAGAGAACGCATTATATCTGGCTGGACTGGGTTTTGAAGTGTAGGGCATTGATGCGGTACCATCTGCCATCAAAAAAGCAAAAGAGAAGGCTAAAAAACGTGGAATAACCGTAAACTTTCTCGTTTCCGACGCTCTTAAACTTCAATTACTTCAGAATAAGTTCGATACCATAATCGACTGCGGCCTCTTCCATGTGTTCTCGGATGAGGAGCGCCCGATTTATTCTGCAAGTTTATCTTCTGCGCTCTATCCCGGTGGCAAGTATCTCATGCTCTGTTTCAGTGAGCATGAGCCAGGATCATACGGGCCAAGAAGAGTAACTCAGGCTGAGATACGTGCCACGTTCGGCAAAGGCTGGAAGATAAATTACATCAGGGAAGCGAAGCTTGAAACAACGTTTAGTGCAGAGGGTGTTAAAGCATGGCTGTCCTCCATTACTCGTTTGTAAGATAAAAAAGACCTGCGAACTTCTGTATAATTTTTTTGCTTCTCTCCTTTTCGGCGGACGGTCCAGCTTTAAGCCGTCCTTCTATCAGTTTCGGATCGTTTTTTAAGAAGTAAGAGTAATCGTTATGACTGCTATCGAAAAAATGAACAGAAAAACCCATGCTTCCCAAAAATCCTCTGACCAAGCGGGGACAAAAAGCAGTACTCCCAAGATAATAACCAAATGTGTAAGTCCAAAAAGCGCTTTCCTCGTTAAATCCGTAGTGCCTTTATCCATGTGTCTAAATTATAGTTATATGAATATATAACTCTCTTATTTCTCTTTCTGATATTCAAAATATGAATACACAAAGGTAAAAATGGATATTAAGATCACGGGAACAACGATAATAAATACTGCAAAATTCTGAAAAAATATTGCTAAAAGAGTAACCACTCCAGCGATCTTGAACAACTTACCGCCAATTTTATGAGTTTTATCCCATACTTTATCGCTACTCAGTGTCCATGGTGTTCTTATTCCGATAAACCAGTTCCTTTTTGCATTTTCGATCAGGACTCCAGCATAATAAAATAGTACAGCCAGAGCTGGAGATAGAAAAGCAGTCATATTGAATGTATATCCGGAGTTCCAGAAAATTGTCAGTAGATAAATGTACAATAGAAAAACCATTATCAAGACTACAAATCTATCATAGTATTTTCTGAATTGCTGTATATTGGATTTTAACGGGTCTATCCTGGGTATTAAAATAAAGAGCAATAACATTCCCACTGAAATGATCGGCATCAAAAACACTCCCCAGAACTTTGACATATAACCATTAACTTGCCCCCCGGCATTCCAGTGAGATGCCAATTTTTCCGGCATTTGAGGATAATAATAGATGCCAATAGCGAAGGATAGAATGATTATTCCAAATATGATTATTTCACTTTTTCTCATGTTCATGAATATTCACTCATGTTTTATTAATAGCCTGTTGCTATGAAAGTTGGACATCAAGGAACTCCTAACATAATTATTTAAAGAAGCATGATAATATATTATTCTAAATTAACAGGTAGGAACAGGCGATCCTTTTGCTCCCCATAGTAACACAAGCCCTCACCAAGCGATTCGGCGAACTGACAGCAGTAGAAGATCTATCCATAACCATCAAATCAGGCGAACTCTTCGGCTTCATAGGCCCCAACGGTGCGGGCAAAACAACCACCTTGCAAATGCTCAGCGGACAGATACCCCCTACCTCCGGCACCGCGAAAGTGTTAGAAATAGATGTTGCTTCCGACCCCATCTCAGTAAAAGCCGCTATCGGCATAGTTCCCGAACTTGAATACCCGCCTTCATTTTTGACAGTGGAAGAATATCTGCATTTTGTGTCATCGGTCAGGGGACTGCCTGAGAACGGGAATGTGAACAGGTGGATAGAATTTTTCGATCTTGAAGAAAAACGAGAGACGATGTGCATGAGCCTCTCCAAAGGGCAGAAGAAAAAAGTTACCTTATCGGCGGCGCTGCTTCACGAACCCAGAATGCTGTTCATGGACGAGCCTTTCCTCGACCTTGACCCGCTCATCCAGAGGAAATTCAAAGCCTGGTTGCTTGACTTCGTGAAAGGCGGGGGTACCGTGTTCCTCAGCACCCACATCCTTGAGCTTGCTGAAAAGCTCTGCACCAGGGTGGGCATCATTGATAAGGGCAAACTGGTGGCCGTGGGCAGTCTGGAAGAACTCCGCAAAGCTAAAGGTGAGGACTTGGAGCAGATTTTCGTGCGTCTTGTTTCTGCTTAGGGGAAAACTGTGCTCGATGTGAAGATCCTGAAATTGATGTTCAAGGAAGAGTTCAGGCTTCAGGCATCTTTTTTCAATCGTTCCTATTTTCTATTTTCGTCCCTTACTATCGTCCTTTTTACATTCATAATGGGAGCGACCCTTCCCATGCTGCGGCGGGCCGTGGCGATAGATGACCTGCTACTTGTGGCGCACTGGGTACTGCTGTTCTACGGACTCAGCGTCGGCGGTTTTGCCATGTTCGGAGATCGCATCCTTGAGCGGCGCTTTGGCAGCGTGAGTCTTCTTCTGGCAAGCGGCTACACCCTGCCCATACGCTTCAGGCGGCTGTTTTTCCTGTTTTACATCAAGGATACACTTTACTATGTCTTCTTCACCATCCTGCCGATGATACTCGGACTCGCGCTGGCATCCGTGTTCGTGCCTATCTCTTTTTCTTCCCTGTTATTCCTCTTTGTTTCACTTACCCTGTCATTTTTACTCGGCATCAGTTTCAGCGTGCTTCTGTTCGCAGCACTCGCGCGTCTGGGCGCTGCTGCATTGATAATAGCTGCGGCAGGAGGGCTCTATCTGTGGTTTACAGGGATTGATATTAAAGAGGTAGCGGCTCAACTTCCCGCACTTGTATTCTACCATTCCCATTCATTTTACCTGGTACTTGAAGTATTGATAACATTACTGGCGCTCGGAGTGATCTCCTCCTTTTTCATAAAAGAAGTGCCCACTCCCCATGAGCGCAAATCAAAAGAGGCGTTCATGAAAACTGCGCGTTTGACTTCCCGGCTTTCATCGAAATATAGCCCCATGCTATCCAAGGATATCATAGACCTTGTACGCAGCGGCATCATATTCCCGGTGATACTGACTTTCCTTATGCCCCTTCTGTTCTTATATGCTGTGACATGGTTCATCGAATCTGTAATGCTCTGGGACTTCAATTTTTCCCTGCTATTCTATGCAGCCATGGTTGGGTTCTTCTGCACCCTGCTCTATAGCTGGCTGTCCAACATTGACATATCAGAATGTTACAATTCCCTGCCCTTGTCCATGCCCCATGTTATCCGGACAAAATTGATGCTTTTCCTGTTCTTTATATGCCTTGTGGCAGTGCCCTATCTTGTAGCAATAGGATATCTTAAAGGAGAGATGGACTTGCTGTTGATTGGACTTTTCATAATGTTCACAGTATCTGTATATGTGGGTTCTGTGCTTGCTTATCTCACAGGATTGTTCACGAATAGCTATCTTCTCGACGCAAAGATCCTGCTTCAGTTCTCGCTAGCGGTGGTTCCTGTACTGCTGGCTGAAACGCTTTTGTCATTCTATTATCCGGTAAACAGCGAATTTTCAACGGTCTATATCGCGGGTCTGGGACTTATCCTGGTCGCAGCTTCCATAGTATTCCTGAGCAGGCTGGACAGCCGCTGGAAAGGCAGGATGTTCAGGATTGCCTGATCTTGCCGTGCCTTGAGCGTTCGTTGTTATACAATATAGAGAACCATATTCACTATAAAGACAGTTTCGAAGTCCTGAAGAACTATCAGGGTCAAGGCTTTCTGCGCTGATAATGAAGCTCTTCATATCTTAATATTCAGTAAGTATCAATAATTCTCTATAAATAATAATTAAAATAATCGGTATTTTATTCCATGAAGTGGTATTTGCATATAGAGGCGATCAGCATGAAGGTAGTTGCATTTAACGGAAGCGCCCGAAAACAGGGCAACACTGCAATTCTCATAAACCATGTGTTCAGCGAATTGGAAAAAGAAGGGATAGAAAC